>NZ_JAYUPA010000729.1:0-3605 GCF_043760365.1 Armatimonas sp. | reverse complement strand
TGTGTGCCTGTTGGAGGGACAGCGTGACATTCCCGGATAACTCCTCACGTAGAGCATCAGAGACACTTTCTTGCTCTCGGAGGAAAGACTGCCAATCGGCCTGCGCATTCCGGTAGCCCTCCTCTATCCGGTTCAGTTCTGCTGCCGCACGGATGCCTTCTGAATTGAGTCGCTCCAGTGCCTGAGAGATTCCTTTCTCAGTTGCGGCGAACCGTTCGGTTTGCTGTTTCAGTTTCTCCGCCGCTTCAAGTACCGCCGAACTCTCTGGCATACTGCTCTCGGTCATAGCCGATGTCCCTTTCTCAAAGATCTGTATAGACTGTAACACTATTCTCCAGCCCAATTTCACTACGAACCACTGCCAGCCCAAGGGGATAATGCCACGCGTCAGCACCGACCGGCCTGATAGGGGGACGATGCTGGGCGAGGAATGGCCATCACAGGCGGTTACTCATGGAGAGCAGACAGCGACAGAACCAGTGAGTTTGCTATCCTGAATCTTGTGCGGTTAGCACCCTTATCGGTCTGTGTGGCTTTCCTACTCGTCCTGATTTCACTATTTCTCACTCGTTTTACCATGAGAGAACCCCCATGAGGGATGCCCCGGAATAGAGCTTCCTGCCACGGTGGTTTTCTTGGAATTATCCTGCACAGGCATCTCAACAGGTAGCACTTTGGGAGGAATTTCCATGGCTTTATTCTCCCTAGGCACATAAGAACTCACCAATAAAGGCTTGACTCTACTCGATGCTTCCATCTGTCTTTTTGACTGACTGTCCCTGTTTTGCAAATAGGCAGTGATCCAGCGCAGAAATGACGGCGTCGCATGAAGCTTCATCAAACGATCAATCTCTTCATTAAAGTTCAGCTGAGCCGCTTGTACATCCAGCTCCGCCTCGTGGAGCGCAGAGCGCATGGCCTCACTCATTCGGTTGGAGTGCTCATCTTCAAGCAAGCGAACTTCAATCGCGCGCTTCTGATCCATGAGCTGCTTTCTTCGCTTACCATACTGAGTATCCAGGCTACGGATCATGCTCTGGAGCGACGAAACACGCGCGGCATAGAAACGGATCTTGGGGTCGTTTGCAATGGAGCCCCGTAAGCTATTCCAGCGCTCTCGTGCCATGGTCTCTTCCCAGGTTTCAACCTCGGTACCCGCAGTATTGGATGGAATAAGAGCTTTCTCCGCTATAGTAGCTGCGATACCAAATGGCGAGGTAGCCCCGCCAAAACCACCGCGGGCCGCCTGCGATGCCAGGTTCAGTGCTCCCGAGACAAGCTCTCCTGATTTTTGACCGAGCACTTCCGCAACACTGGAACCTGTCCGCGTGATGAGCTGGCGCGCCGCATCTTCCAGTGCAAACGACAGCTCCGACTCGGCGCTCTCTGCACGGCGATGGGCATCGTTTGCCGCAAAGCGTGCTTCTTCGGCAAGGAGTCGTGCACTTTTGAGGCGTGGATCTGAGTCTAGGCTTTGCTTAACCCGATCCCACTGCGCCTTTGCCGCTAACAGAAGAGGATCACCCTCTAACTGAGAATCGCGTCTCGCCACAAATTCCTGCCACCGAACGATATCGGGATGTGTCGTCAAGAGCGCGTTGATCTCCTCAATGCGCCGCTCTGCTTCACGTCGGGGATGGTGAAGTCCTTCCCCAAGCAGCCGCAGCTGTGTCTCCTCCGCGTCAAGCGTGCCCTTGGCAACCTGAGCCTTCAGAAGCCGCTCTTCATTGAGTCGCTCCTCTTCTTTTTCGAGCTCATATCGCTGCACAGCGAGCAAGCTCTGATGTTGCTTTTCTCCCAGTCGGTAGCGCGTCTCCATCGCCCCTTCGTAGGAGTGGTAGATCATAAAGGGTGCAGAGACAATAAAGGCAATCACCCAGAGAGAGAGCTCCTGGTACTTACTGGGAACTCCGGATTCCATGTTCAATTCCATTTGTTTCCGGATGATCTCACCTAAGCCAAAACGCTCCACACTCGCTTCCAGAACAACAACCCCCACCAGAACCAGAGAGGCCAAGCCAACCGCAATCACACCTCGATTTTTTTCGCCGGATTTTCTTGCTGCATCCATCTCCTCTGTAGCAAATGTACTTGCCTTGAATGCAAGCCGACCAATCAAAAAGAAGATGAATATCCCAAAAGCACAAGAGACATAGACAGAGCTGTATCCAAATTTCTGGATGCTTTCTCCATCCAGTCGCGCAAATTTTGTCAGCAGTCCTAAACTTAGCCCAAAAATGCTACCAAGGGCAATATGCGCAACAAAATCTCCGACATGATGAAGATATTTTTTAAAACCCTGATGGCGATTTGAAAAAGAAAGATGAGCTGTGTCCGTCTGGGAAGTAACAATGTCACCAGCACCTTCTTTGTTCAATGAGGCCAGGCCGGGTAATTTCCCCTGCGAATTCACAGTGGTGTGGAAAGCCCGACGCGCGGTATGAACGGTGTCGTTTTGTCGAGCCGCTTCCTCAGCGGTCTCTTTCGCGATTGAGTGCAACCACTCTTCGCGCTGGCTTCGCTCAGAAAGTAGCTCAGCCTCGATCTTATCGGCGGCCTCGCGGAGCTCTGCTTCCATGACCTCGACCCGGGTGACCGCTTCCTCAAAGATTTTCTGGTACTTTTCGGACGCTGCGGTCAACTGTTCCTGGAACCGAGCAATAACTTCAGCCTCAACTTGTTGTTTCGCTAACTCGGCAGCTTCGGCACTGGCCTCCGTATCCTCCGCGACTTTTTGTGCGACCACACGCCGCGCTTCACGCGACTTCAGTGCCTCTTCCTGGAGGAGCTGCTCACGCTCACGTGCCTGCTGCTGTTCCGCAAATTGCTGCTTGTCACGTTGCTTTGTTAGCTCATCGGTGTGTTTCTGGTAGTCCCGTTCTTGCTCTTTCTCAAACTGACGGCGTTCTTGGTCTCGGGTATCGCGCTCTTTGGAGCACCGCTCCTGAACCTCCCAGTAGGTTTTACGTGCCGCCTCGATCTCCGAGTGCCGCTCCATGCGGTACGTGATCCGATCTTCCTCAATGCGCCGAATCTCATCGTTATAGTTCTTGCGTGTCTCTTCCCACCATTTACGCAGACTTGAGAGCTCTTCGTCCAGACGGGTATTATTGACTTGGTTGCGCCAGTTCAAGTTTTGGCGCTCAAGCTCTTTGAGGGTAAACAGTTGCTGATGACGCTCTCCTGCAGCTAGGAGTCGGAAACGTGCCTCACGGGCATGGGCCACCCGTAGTGCAAATCGCGTATTCAGATCCTGAACCGCCTCTTCATAGGCCCCTAGGTCATAGGGATTGGAGTGCCTAGACGAGGGAGCCGAAATGACAATCCGCTCACTCAGCCCAACCGTCTGTGGCACAGTGGCCACAGGCACCATGTCATACTGCACCTTGACCAGCTCATTTGGCAGAGAATACCGAGGGCTCTCTTCTTCATCACTGAGAAGATCATCTGGGATGGGGACTTCGCCAGCAATATCAATCAGCTCTCCCTCTATCGGTTCGGTCTCCGTAACGGGAGATTCTGCCTCCGTGAGAGGTACTGTTGCAACATTTACCATTATTTTTTCTCTCTCCACTTAGTTATCCCAGCAGCAATAGCTGCTTTTT
>NZ_JAYUPA010000728.1:0-3610 GCF_043760365.1 Armatimonas sp. | reverse complement strand
CTTTGAGATCGCTCCAGTACAGCGCCGTTAGCTCAGCCAGTTTGCTGGCGGCGCTTGGTAGATGCAGGGTTGATACCGAGAGAGGAAACCATGAGTTCGAGGCTCCCAGAAGAATTGTTTTCACTTCGGCAGAGCACACACTCTCTTTGTCCCGTAGGTGAGGCCGCCGCCCAGTGCAGATGGGCAAGTTGACTTTGCCTTCGTCCCCAAACGCATCCGACATCTTGCGCGTGGCAGAGCACGCCTCACATTTGATGGTGATCTCGGAGACTTCACCAAACCCAAACTCATAAAGAAACAGTCGCCCCTTACAGTCGGACTTGCCCTTGTGTACAAAGGAATGCCAGGGAAAGTCATCAAGGTGCCCGTGCTTGCAGGCGACCAGAAAGCGAACGGGGAGCATCTCCGGCTGGCGCTTCACGGACTTGTTGCAGTTGGCATGAACATAGGCGGTGCGCTCGGGACGGTGCTGGTGGGGCTTTAACTCTATCGCTGGGTTCGCCGACGAGATTGGGCCAAGGTAGCGGCAGCTCGGACACACCATCCACCGGGGAAACGCGGCGACGGGAACTCCGATTATTCCCAAGTTCACCGCCGATCCCAGCGTGTCATCCGGGGTAGGTGGTGTCCTGAGCGCCACAACCGAGTCTCCAAGCTCCGCACGGACAGCCGACAGTAGACGCTCTTCCTCTATCTCGCGTGTGTAGGTAGTATCCCAGTCATCGATACCCATCACCATCACCGCGATGCGGGGAAGATCCACAATAGCCCCAATCCCATAGGTGTAGAGCATCTGGCTGGGACGCAGCTCACCCACGGGCGTTTTATCTGATTTTCTCATTGCAGGAGCTCGTCTTCCTCGCTTGCTTCCATAGGAGCACTCGTTTTCAAAACAGGGCTGTCCACAGCTGTCGCTTCCTCGTCCATTCCGTAGTTATCCAATATCAGATTCACACTCGCTTCTACATCTCGCAGCGAGTTGAGGCAGGTGAACTCCTGCCACGGCTTACTCCCTGGCTGCTCCAGAAGGCCGAAAGTCTTGCCATCGTTGCGCGTCTTGTAGCCCAGAACCGCTCCGCCCGTCATGCGCTGCGCCCGTGCGGCCCAGGAATCGATTCGTGCTGCCAGATCTGCTTTTACCCTGACCCCGACAGCGTTATTGCCTTCAACCTCGATAGCTCGCTGAATGATCATCGCTTTTGCATCACTGACCAGGCTATGCGTTGCCTGAATGGATGCTGCGCTCGCATTGCTGTTGAAGGTTTTGCCCGCGAGCCGCGTTGTTGCCACAAGGAGGGCGGAGAGACCACGGTCCAGAGCGCGAGGAGCAAAGGGCGTGACGGAGAGCGCCTCGACATACTGATAGAACGTAGCGTGGTAGTGCTCGAAACGCTCGTAGTGGGAGAGGTCACGAGGGCGTGCCCAGTTCAGTACGGTGCAGACTAGGCCCGGATAGTTTCGCCCGACACGGCTTGTTGCCTGGATATACTCCGCCGTTGACTTGGGCTGATTGGCGACTATCATCAGCCCAAGCCGCTTGACATCGACACCGACTGAGACCATGTTGGTGGCCAGCAAGACGTCTATCGGAAGGCGAGCATCGCGCTCCCCGGTGTGGAGCACCTCAAGGTTATCTAGAATCTTAGGTATCTCTGCGGAGTTCATGCGTGAGGTCAGCTCCTGGACATTGCGAACACGGCGTTTGGGAAGCCCACGCTTGTCTGTGTGTCCAAGACCAGAGCGCACATCGTCATCCACCAGACGACGCATCCCTCCTAGCTCACGCATGGAGTTAAAGTAGCCAACGGTTGTCATCCAGGGATCAGCATCGGGGCCGTATTTCTCAAAGAGCGCCTGAGCCGCCGCCATGTAGGCGATGTAGACGCGGATGAGAACCGACTTGAGGCGACGCCCTGGCGCACACACGCCGACATAGAGCCGTCCGGGCTTGACCTTTAGGTCGCTCTGCACTGCGAAGAAGTTGTCCTCAACATCCAGACCCTGAGGGGGGAACACGCTGACCCGTCGCCGGAAGGTCTTATGAACCTGGAGCTTGGCGTTGCGAATGGTAGCAGTGGATGCCACTACCTTGGGCCGCACCCGCTTTCCTTTGACCTCCCAGCTCGATAGGTAATCCACCGCCGTTTCATACAGCCCAACCAGTGAACCAAGAGGCCCGGAGATAAGGTGAAGCTCGTCCTGAATGATGAGGTCAGGGGGACGAACTGGGCCATGAGGGATAGTTCTGGCGGCGGGCAAGACTCCTTGCTTAGGATGGGAATCAGCATCGTCCAGATCAGGAGAGCGGAAGCCGTGACGCTCGCAGAGGCCATCTACTTGACCGAATAGCATCTGGGTAACCCCATTCCAGGGCATCTGGGCAAACTTGTCCACAGTGGCGATGAGTAGCGCCGGAAGCTGTCGGTAGATTTCTTCATCCACTACAATCACCGGGAGTCCTTCGCCTGGTGAGCGCCCTGCACTGAACATACACCGGCCCGTCGCATCGCCACAGTACGTGAGAGTTCTTCCCCGAGCTTTCTCGACCTTCAGGTGCTTGCCTGGCTCGATCACCGTGCCACACCAAGGGCAGGTCGTGAGCTGCGCCGGGTCTCCCAGCCCTGCGGTGAACTTACGGTCGCGCCGATCCAGCACGGCTTGCTCCGCCTGCTCGGTGGTGTTGGGAGTCGTCTTATTTCCCACCCACAGCCCGATACGAAACGGCCAGCTCCCCCACTTTATGTCCCCTTTATCGGCAGCATCGCGGCGGATGGCTTCACAGGCACAGATGAGAGCGGAGGCGCGCTGGAACTGCTGGAGCGTCAGGAGCCGCAAGGTATAGCGCATGAGTACAGCAACCCCATGCTCGCTAGAGCGCCCCTCGATAACACCCTGGAGCCGCCGTAGCCCCAGGGTGTAAGCCGTCAGGCCCAAGTAAGCTTCGGTCTTTCCACCACCCGTGGGAAACCAGAGCAGGTCTGCTGTCGCCGTTGAGTCATCGCTCCGGTCAGGATGATCTAGCTTGGTGATGCCAGGCAAGTTGAGAAGAATAAACGCCAACTGGAACGGTCGCCAGCTCCGGTTCTTTTCAATATCAAGGTCTTTAACCTCGACGGCCTTCCCCTGGCGCTTCGCTTCAGCGTAAAGAACATGCACCCGCTGTAGCCACATTGCGCGGTTTGTGAAGCGAAACGCTTCCGCTGCCTGTGGGTCGGTGGTGAGTAGCGTCAGGCCCTCCAGGATACGCTGGCGAGCTTGCTCACACGCAGCAAGGGCTTGCTTTGCTGTCTCGTCAAAGCCGGTCAGTCCAGCAGCCTTGAGTGTTTGGGTCGCAATCCAATCCGCGTAGGAGGTGACGAGCGGTGCAAGACGGGCGGCAAGCTGATCATCTGGAGTTCGCGCTAACTCCTTCATGTCAAGAAGCAGCCCTGGCAGCAGAGCGGGCTCGACGGGAGCGACCTCAAAGGTTGGGAGTGCGCTTGTGGCAACGCGCGTGGCGCGGTGAAGATTTGTTGGATCTACATCCGCATGAACGGCGGTGCCGTGACCTACCGCGAACTCCTCACGCTGGCGATAGAGCATCTCCAGGGCTTTGATCTCGCGGTAGACC
>NZ_JAYUPA010000727.1:0-3612 GCF_043760365.1 Armatimonas sp. | reverse complement strand
CGAGCTCGACACTCAGGCCAGTCTTGTCTTTTTCGGTGACACCTTTGTAGTACTTCTTCCAGTAGGCCGCATCGCTCTCTTTGTAGACCACGGCGCTGATCTCCGCTGCCTGCCCGAGCGCTTGATCACTTTTCTGAACCGCCTCACCGCCCGCGAGCGCGGCTTTGAGCAGGCCCTCCACAATCGAGCGGTTCGCCTTGCACCACTTGTCCACTCCGATCACCACACAGGGCATCTGGCTGGCGTACTCCTTGGTGGAGACAATCGAGACTAGGCCGCCGCGCTTCTGCGCCACATTGACATCGCCCGGAGTCCAGGTCACGACACCGTCCACCTTGATCTTCATGGTCTGGCCGGTCTTCTTGCCGTTGCGCACCACGGCGCGCTCCTCGGTGTAGCCAGTGATGTACTTCTCACCCGCGTCTAGGTAGTCGCTCGTGTTGATCCAGTTGATCGCATCGGGGTCGTAGGTTTTCTCGTCGGGGTTGGTCTTGAGGTCGTTGTCGCCGATCCACTTCTGCGCGATGTTCCAGTCACCGTCGCGCAAGACGCCCGCGATCACGCCGCCGCGCGCCATCTGCGGGTCTTTTTTCCAGTCGGCAGGGCCCATGAACTTGTCCTCGCCGCGTGAGAAGCCAATCGCACCGATCACCTTGGGCCGGTACTCCGGGCCGATTTTGGAGAGCGCATCGTCCACGCCTTTTAAGAACGCGGCGCTGCCATCGCCCATCACGGTCACAAAGTGCGCCCCGACGGTTGGGTTCTTCTCGCCTTGCGAGAGCTTGGTTGCGAAGCTAACCAGCGCCTCAGTAAGCTTGTCGTTCATGTCCTGGCGCGCAAATTTTAGATTGACGCCGTTTGTACACATCAGGCTTCCCTGCGTGGCTTGCGGCCCCCCGTTGGCAAAGTGCAGACCCATGTGCGCGTTCCAGGCGTAGCCCAGAAGCCGCACCTCGGGGAGGTCTTTACAGCCTGCTTCTTTCCCGGGCATGACGACATCCCCGACACCGGTGCTGGGAGCCGGGGTACTTCCGTCGGGTAAGACAATCTTGTCACCCTGCACCGAGACTTTATCGGGGGCTGTGGGAATCAATTTGCTGCCAAAAAGTCGGTAGGCGCCCACGGCACCACCGACTACAAGAGCTAAGATGACCGCTTTTCCTGCGGGAGTTAATTGTGCCATTTTTCGTTTCCTTAATTTTCTACAACGGAATCAGACCCCTGATGCTGCGGATGGTTGCACGCTGGTTGCGTATTTTGAGGGGCCGGTGTCCAGGCTGAAAAACTCTAAAATATCGTCTATTTTATCGGCCTCCGCCTCACACTGCGCCTGTGCAGTGGTGAGCTGCTGCTGCGTACTGGCGATAATACCCTGTTGCTCCGTAATCCGTGCTTGCAGGGCCTCGATCTCCGCTTGGGCGTAGCTCATGCGCTCCGTGGTCACTTTTTGCAGGTCCTCGATGTAGGATGCGAGGGCTGCGAGCTTGCGGGAGGCATCGGCGACAATGGTCTCTGCGCTGGCTCCCATGGTCGCGCCCATTGTGGTGAGGGTGGCGGCGACCATCTGGCGTTGCATGTCTAGCGAGAGCCCATTAGGGAGCTTGGAGAGCAGCTCGCGGGTCTGTTCCGCGCCAAAAATGACCGTGGGCAGCTTGGCTCCGGCATAGATCGCCTGCACATCCACGTTACCATTGGGCAAGAGCGCCCCGGATGTTTCTTCGGCGGAGACTTTAATCTCGTCCAAGTTGGGGCCATCGCTCTGGCGCACGAGCTGCTCAATGGTCTGGGGCGTTTGCGGCGTCGGTGAGCCTGTCCCGATCGCCTTAGATTTTTTCTCAATCTCTGCCAGCTTGCGATCCAGCTCCGTCATCTCCGCACTGGGAGCATTTACCTGCGGCGTGGGCTGCGAAAAATTGAGCGGGCGCGGCGTTTCGGGATCTGGCTCATCCATCGTGACGAAAAGCCCGACGGCTTTACGAAATTTATCAGCAATTGGCATAGATTCGTTCTACCTCGTTACCATTATAAATCAAAACGGCGCGACATATCGTCGTAGACCGCAATCTCATCTAAAAGATTGGTCATTGCATCGGTTTGCGTGACTACCCCCTCGATGTCGGCGAGAACTTGCTCGGGGGGACGGGCACGGATCTGGTCATTGATAAGCCCGAAAGAGTCCTCCAGAAGCTGCATCTGGTGGCCTAAGTTGGTCAGAATTCGCCCGATTCGCCCCACATACTCATGCCGCTGGGTCAGCACTTCCCTGCGCTTGTCCAGAACGGCTTGCGTGTTGCTATCTTCCTCGTGCTTGCCTTCAAGCTGGGCGATCTCATCGCTGAAGCGCTCCTGAATTGTCTCCACCATCCGCCGTGAACGATCCTCATTGGGAACTGGGGGGCCGTCTTTCTCGCGCCGTTTGCCCTTGAGGCCCACGACCACTTCGGCGTAGACATTTTCGAGGTACTGCGCAAACTCCACTTCACGTCGCGCAAAGAGCAGAAACTTCTCCAGCAAGTAGTCTAGCTTGCGGCAGATCTCGCGCATCCAGCTTTCTTCAGAGAGGGCGTGGCCATCTAGCTGCGTGCGGATGTCCTCCAGGCGCGTAAAGCGTTCTTGAACATTCTCCGAAATCACGAGAAATACCTGTTCTCTAAGCTTCACGCGCCGCGCAGTCACTTCCGCATCGAAGCGCTCCGAGAGACGTTTCTGGTACCACCGGGAATCGGGAACAAAGAGCAGGTATCCCACTTCGGCAACGACCCCTATCAGAAGGGGGAGAGGATTGAGAAATGCCAGTGAGAGTCCTGCTGCACTCGCCAGTCCGACGACGTTGAAGTTCTCCTTAAATGCATCGGCCAAGCGATTTTTACGTGCCATTGGCCTCTATTTTAACACGAAAAACTTTCGCCCCCATGAACGGGGGCGTCTTATTGTCCTCGTGCCTCGGACACAAAGGGCGTGCCGCCCATAACCGAGTGTCCTCGGGATCTGCATGGCCCGGAGGGCCTTCGTGTCGCGAAGCGACAATAAGACGCCCCCGTTCATGGGGGCGAGTTCCTAAAAGAGCTGCTGAACCTTGCCGGTCGAGTCGCCGAGGGTCTCACCCGGAACTCCGAAGCGATCCAGCATCGTGATGAGGAGATTGGTCATTGGGGTGCCGTTCTTGTACTTGATGTGCCGCCCGCCTGCAATTGTCCCACCACCGCCACCAGCCAGCAAGAGCGGCAGGTCGTCGTGGTTGTGCCGGTCACCATCGCTGATGCCGCCGCCGTAAACCAGCATCGTGTTGTCCAGAAGCGTCCGGTTGCCCTCTTTGATGCTCTGCATCTTACCCAAAATATAGGCAAGCTGCTCGACATGGAAGCGGTTGATCTTCTTGAGATTCTCCAGCTTCTCGGGGTTGCGGCCATGGTGAGAGATCTCATGGTGGCCATCGTTAATTCCGACCTGCTTGTAGGCGCGGTTAGATCCCTCGTTGGCGAACATAAACGTGGAGATGCGCGTGATATCGGCTTGAAAGGCCAGCACCATCATGTCGCCCAGAAGCTTCACGTGATCGGGGTAGTCCGGCATGCCGCCGGACATCCGGGCCTTCAGCGCCTCGCCGCTGAC
>NZ_JAYUPA010000726.1:0-10409 GCF_043760365.1 Armatimonas sp. | reverse complement strand
ACCCCTTCACTGCACCGCTGGTGAGGCCAGAGATGAACTCTTTTTGGAGCACTAAAAACAGCACGACGACCGGGAGTACCATGACGAAAGTGCCCGCCATCGTCATGCCGTACTTCTGGCTGTAGAGGCCCACGAGGCTGGAGAGCGCGATGGGGAGCGTGTGGTGGTGCTCGCTCTGGAGCATCATCGAGGGCCAGAGCAGAGCGTTCCAGCTTCCCATGAACGTCAGCAGGCAGAACGCACCGGTCATGGGGCGCACGATGGGCATGACGATATTCCAGTAAATCCCAAACTCCGTGCTGCCGTCAATGCGCGCCGCGTTCATCAGCTCATCGGGGACGGCGAGCATGGCTTGGCGGAACAGAAAGATCCCAAAGACATTGCCCGCCGAGCCGATTAGCATCCCGAGATAGGTGTCTACCAAGCCAAGCTGGTACATGAGCTGGTAGCCGGGGCCAAGGGTGACCGCGCCGGGAATAAAGACCGTCAGGAGCTGCACCGCCATCAGAATCTTCTTGCCCTTGAACTCGTACTTGGCCAGCGCGAAGCCCGCTAGCGAGCAGAAGAAGAGCTGGAGCATCACCCCCGTACAAGCCAGAAACAGCGAGTTAAAGAGCGAGCGGATGTAGTTGGGGTTTTGCAGCTCCCAGAGGTCTTTGTAGTTTTGGAGGGTCGGGTTTGAGGCCCGCAAGTACTCCGAGAACACTTTATCCGAGGGGCGCAGCGTGGACGTAAACAGCTCCCACATAGGGATCAGCGCCGAGAGCGCGGCAATCGTAAGGAGCACGTAGGTAAGAATTTTTGCGAAGAGTTTCATGACTTACGCCTCCTTCTTTGCTGTGCCCGAGAGCCAGATTTGAACGCCGGAGATCATCGCCAGCATCACCGCCAGCGTCCAACCGACCGCCGAGGCGTAGCCCAGATCGCCCGAGAGCAGGCCATTGTTAAACAGATACATAATAATGGTCAGCCCTCGGTTGTCTGGGCCACCGCCGTTGAGAAGTGTCCTTGGCAATTCGTAGAGCTGGAAGCTGCCGACAGTCATCGTGACTAGTACGAAGGCCATCACGGGCGCAATCGTGGGAAGTGTCACGGCGCGGAAGCGCTGCGTGGCGTTTGCACCATCCACCATTGCCGCCTCGATGAGCTCCTGGTCTACGTTCTGGAGCGCGGCCAGGAAGTAGATCATGTTGTAGCCAATGCTCATCCACGCTGTCACAAGAACAAGAGCGGGCAGGACATTCTGCGGCTCCGAAAGCCACTTCTGATCGAGCCAGCTTACCCCAAGAAGCTGCGCCAACCCGATATTGACCAGGCCGAACTTAGGCTGAAGCAAGACGCCAAAAAGCACGCCCACGGCCACTTGGCCCATCAAGTTGGGCATAAAAACGGCAAGCCGCCAGAGCTGCACGCCCTTGATCCACTTCTGGGAGAGCAGCAGCGCCAGACCCAGCGAGAGCGGGAGTTGGATGGCGACGGAGAGAAAGGCAAACAGCGCTGTGTTCTTCACCGCCGTCCAGAAGTCCGGGTCGCTCCAAAGAAACTGGTAGTTCGCCAGCCCCACGAACTTCGAGTCTTTTGGTCCACTGGTGGCGTAGAGCGAGTAGGTCAGGCTCTTGATGTAGGGATACGCCGAGAAGATACAGAACGTCAGCACAAATGGAATGACGAACAGATACGGCGCAAGCTTTTGCTGCTTCTTAAAAAAAGTCGAGTTATTCATGTGTTATCGGTATGCCAGCCTTTGGCTATCAACCACTTTTTTCACGGCTTTCTCTAGGTTATCGAACGAAGGGATACCGCGCAGAATGCCGTAGCTTTGTGGTTCTGTCAGTCTAATGTTACGCACAATAGCTTTCCATAGTTCGGCATCGGCATCATTACCAATCTCAATTCCCAGTTCGCGGAGAATATCACAGAGCCGTTGTTTAGAGTTTATGCCTTCCAGATGAGAGCGTCCTGGGAATGTAAGCTGTGTTTTCGGATTTCCTGTAGCCTGACGAAGAGCTTTTTCGCTTCCAAGGAGCCAAGTTTCTGTTTCCCGAACGGGAATGACACAGATATAGGGTGGGACACTTCCTGCCGCATTGACTTTATCCTGGCACTGTCTGTCACGTTCTGTTGGGCCTTTACCTGAGGTTTCTTTGTCGTTATCTGCATCCATATGAACGAATAAGAGATCGCTCCAGTAGTCCTCTTTTTCAAAAACCTTAGTGATTGTCGCAAACTCACTCTGATCTTTGGATCGAAAGATGATTTCTTCATCCGTTTCAATATCGTCGTAAACGCCGCATTGTCGCAGGAGCCAGGTGAGAATCGGAATAAGGCAAGCATCGCTTGGCCCTTCTGCCCAGAGTGTAAAGCGCATTATTTACGACTCCTCCTCTAGTTCCCACATCTTATGCAATAGGCGTTGTGTATCTGGACGATCTACGACACGATCATATTTTTCATTGTCAGCACGATCACGGGCAATATCTAAGAAGGACGATAGTGCACTAATGGGAATGATAGGCATTTTCCCCGCGCGCCAAGTTCCCTTGAGTCCTGAGAACTTTACTTTTGTGAACTCATTACCTTGCCTATCCATTGAAGAAACTGATGAAGCCACAACAACGTCATCCGCAGGAGCTTGAGCTACTAGCAAAGGGGAGTGTGTATTCACAATCACCTGGCAGCCTGGCTTCTTTGAAATATCTCTCAGAAGTCGCATCAGCGCTGGGATTTTGGAAGGGTGAATACCATTTTCCGGCTCCTCGATACAAAATACGCCCGTCGCTTCCGGGTCAAGCCAGAGAACAGTAAGTGCGAGAAAGCGCAGCGTTCCATCGGAGAGGGTACGAGCGTTATGCCAGGTTCCATCCGGGTCTTTTACTTTTATCCAGATCTTTTCAGTAGGGTCATGTCGCTGAACTTGAATCTCTTTGATTTCACCGGTTAGCTCGAAGAGCCGGTTTGAGAGCTGTGTGAGAACCCATTCTGAGGATGCGTTTTGCTTTGATGGTAAAGTTTTACATAGACGTTCAATAGTACTTGGGACGTGCTGCCCGGATTCACTTATGTAAGGAGACGTATTGAGATTATCGTCTTGATTTATCTTTGATAGGTCAAGATTAATAATAGAAATTCTTTTTAGAATACTATATAGATGTGAGACAGAGTCGTGAAATTTGAAACTATTATGTATGATATATAGATCAGTGAAAGAATCTTGACGGGTTTGTTTCTTGAATTCGTTTATAATTTCATCTTCGATAATTTGTGTTGATTGCGATGTGTCCTGACTATATCTTATAGATTCTGATGATAATTCTGGTCGCTCCGAAACTGTTGTGATTTGAAGGTTGTAAAAATATTTTATTTCCCTTTTGCTCTCTGGGCGGTCTGGATCCATATAATATTGATGGTCAGTGTCTATAGTAATGTTTATTGGTTGAGAAGCGTTATGTGATGCATTTTTCCAATTATTCTCTGCTCCTCTTATCTTTGAAAAAGATTCTCGTAAACTGAGTGTCGTTGTTGATTTGATAAAACCGAGGGCATCAAAAACATTCGATTTGCCAACTCCATTGGCTCCCGTGATGACGTTGAACTTGCCAAAGTGGATGTCCACATCAACGAGGTTTTTGAAACCGTCTACTTGGAGCCGGGTAATCATACGCTTATGCTCCGCCGATTGAAATCGGCGTCTGCAATGGCACTGCGTGCCGCGAAGCCCGTGCCGGGCTGGGAAAGTGGCAGACGACCAGTCAAAACGGGTTCCTCGCCATTTGCTTACGGACTTCATCGGCGCGAGACTTGACGGTGGTGCGCACGAACTTGTCCCAGCCTGCGTCTTCGCCGTTTTTGTTGTAGTACTCGACGCACTGGATCAGCGCCTGGCTGAGCTTGCCTTTGCCAAGCTCGACGAAGGCACTGGCGTACTGGGGCGGCACCTGCGGGGCGAGGGCGGCGTAGGCTCTGCCGATTCTCTGGCCGCCGTAGTAAGGGTACTCTTTATCGAAAGCGGGCTGGTTCCACGCGGAGGGAACCGGGGGCAGGATATTGGTGTCCGCGTAGCGCTCAGCGAGGTCTTTCTCGTTGAGGTACAGAAACTTGGCGAACTCCCACGCGAGATCGGGGGACTTGCTTGCCTTGGTGATCCCCAGCATCGTCCCGCCCCAGGTGCTCGTGCGGCGACCTCCGGGCGTGATGGCGGGCATGGGCATTAGCCCCATCTTCCCGGACATCTTGCCAATATCAATTTCCAATGACTTGGAGCGCCAGTCCGGTGCAACGACACTCAGAAAATAGCCCGACTCCACGGCTTGAGTTAGTACCTGCCCCCCTCCTGCTGCGAGAGAATTTCCCATCTGCCGCTTGCTCTTGTTCGCCACAAGCGGGACGTACCACTTCATGGTCTCTATCCCGATCTCGTTGTCAAAGATCACTTTGCCGTCGGGATCGAAGTAGCCGCCATCGCGCTGGAAAAGACACAATTCCAGCTGGGAGCCGCCGGTGTCGGACATTTCTAGGAGATACTGCTTGCCGGGCTGCTTGACTCGAATGCCCGCCTCGATAAACTTATCCCAGGTGTCAAGCGTCTCGGGATCGAGGCTCAGCTCTTTGAATTTCTCTCGGTTGTAGGCCAGCATCACGGGATGCACATCGTGGGGTAGACCGAAGATGCTCCCACGATTGGTGTAGGGCGCAAAGCGGCTGGCGACGATTTTCTTGTCCAGCCCCTCGCGCTTAAGCCGGTCCGTGATGTCCATAAAGCCAATGTGCTCTTTGGGGCCACGGAAAAACGACCCGGCGGCGCTGATCTCGATCTCCACCATGTCAGGGACATCCAGATCCGCTTGGAACGCCGCCCGAAGCCGCTGATTCAGCCCCGCGCCATCCACGAGCTGCAGGTCCACACTCACGCCAGGATGCGCCTCCAAAAACTTGGGAAGTGCCTTCTGGTAGGCTTCGTAGTGCGGACGAGCAAACGTCCAGTAGGTCAGGGTCGCTGTCTTTTTCTTGGCCTGATCTTTGGCCAGATAGACCCCCGACACTACCGCGAGACATAAAATAGCCAGCGGTGCTGGGCCGTAAGGAAATGCACGCATCGTCCGGTATTATACACAATTTCTGAGGGTCTAAACGATTAGATAAAATCTCGGGTAGGTACAATTTGGTAATGATCTATCTGGATGGCAACTCGCTGGGATTGTGCACGGAGGAGGCGCAGAAAGCCGTCTTGCGGACGCTGGCTGAGTGGCGGGAGCTGGCCATTCATGGCTGGACGGAAGGCACGCACCCGTGGCTCTTTCTGGCGGAGCGCACGGGGGCACAGCTCGCGCGGTTGATTGGGGCGCAGGCGCAGAGCGTGGTGGCGACGGGCTCGATCACGGTGAACTTGCACCAGCTTCTCGCGACGCTCTACGACGGCAAGGGTATGGTGCTGATTGAGCAGGGGGCGTTTCCCACGGATCGTTACGCAATTCAGAGCCAGCTTCGGCTTCGTGGTTTGAGTGTGGGTGAGGTGCTCGAAGCCGTTATAGCCGATGAAGAGTCTATCGAGGCTGCGTTTGCGACAAGGAAGTTCTCGTGCGCTGTTCTACCCTCTGTGGTTTACACGACGGGAAGGCTTCTGGATATACCGCGCTTAACTTCTGCCGCGCTTCGCAACGACGTGGTGTTACTCTGGGATTTGGCGCACTCGATCGGGATCGTTCCACACCAGCTCGATGCCTGGGGCTGTGATGCGGCCTTCTGGTGTGGCTACAAGTGGCTCGCTGCCGGGCCGGGGAGCGTCGGTGGGCTCTATCTAAACCCACGCCACCACGACAAAACTCCGGGAATCCAGGGCTGGTTTGGGAGCCGTAAAGACGCGCTCTTCACCAACGACGACACGCTCCAGCCTGCCGACGGGGCCGCACGCCTTCAGCTCGGCACGCCGCACCTTCTCTCGCTCGCGCCGCTTGAGGCCACGGCAAAGGTACTGGCAGAGTACGGCATCGAGCGTCTGCGTGCTGAGTCGCTGGCACTCACTCGCCTCCTGAGCACCGAGGCCGAGAACGCGGGATTTGTTGTTGTCACGCCGCGCGAAGACGCGCAGCGAGGCGGCCATATCACGATTCAGCACCCCAAAGCCGCCGTGCTGTGTCGTGCCCTGCGCCGCCACAACGTCATCCCGGATCACCGTCCCCCCGATCTAATTCGCTTCGCCCCGCACCCGCTCTACACAAGCGAGGACGACTGTCAGAAGACAATAGCGCTTCTCGCCGCACTGGCACGCGGCGAGGAGTTTGATGATGGGCCTGCACTGGTGCCGTAGCGAAGCCCTCAGTGAGAGGAACTCGTTCCCTCGGCGACGAATGAAGCAGCATGCAACTGAGATTTCGCCAGGTTCACCTGGATTTTCATACATCCCCCGATATTCCCGGCATCGGTGCCGAGTTCGATGCCGCTGAGTTTGCCGCGACGCTGGAGAAGGCCAGCGTGAATTCGATCACCAGTTTTGCCCGTTGTCACCACGGCTGGCTCTACTACGACAGCAAGGCGCACCCCGAGCGCGTTCATCCGCAGCTCTCCAATAAGAACTTGCTCCCTGAGCAGATTGCGGCGTGCCATGCGAAAAATATCCGCGTGCCGATCTACACCACCGTGCAGTGGGATGACTACACGGCAGAAAGGCACCCCGAGTGGCTGATGATCGAAGAGGATGGGCGTCAGAGCGGCACCAAGCCCTTTGAGCCAGGTTTCTACCGCGTGCTGGATGTGTTTCATCCGGGCTACCGGCAGTTTCTCTTTGATCACGTGAAGGATCTCTTTGCGTGTGTTCCGGACGTGGACGGCCTGTTCTTTGATATCGTCGGGACACGTGTCTCCTTTGCGCCCCACTGGATCGCGGCGCTGGACGCGGCGGGGCTAAATCCGCAGGATGCCTCGGATCGGCAGCGCTTTGCGACCCAGGTGATCCAGGACTGGCAAGCGGAGATGACAGCGTTTGTGCGGACGCTCAGCCCGGACTGCACGATTTTCTACAACTCCGGCCATGTCGGGACGCGCCATCGCGGCGAGTCAGAGAGCTACACGCACTGGGAGCTGGAGTCGCTGCCCTCGGGGGGCTGGGGCTACCTGCACTTCCCGCAGGCACAGCGCTACGCCCGCACGCTCGGGTTGCCGTGTCTAGGAATGACCGGCAAGTTTCACACGTCGTGGGGGGATTTTCATAGCTTCAAGAACCCCGCCGCGCTGGAGTTCGAGTGTTTTCACATGCTCGCGCTCACCGCGCAGTGCTCGATTGGCGATCAATTGCACCCGTCGGGCAAGATAGACGCGGCAACCTACGACTTAATCGGCGGCGTGTATGGTCAGGTAAAAGCCAAAGAGCCCTGGTGTGTCGGGGCAACACCCGTCACCGATGTGGCGCTCATGACCAGTGAGGAGTTCACCGAGTACAGCCCGCACAGTGGCCGCAATCTCGCGCACATTCACGGCGCGATTCGCATGTTGCAGGAGCTGGGCATCCAGTTCGATATCATTGATAGTCAGTCCGACTGGATGCGCTACAAGCTCTTAATTCTCCCCGATGAGATCCCCTTTGACACACGTCTGTCCTCTAAGCTCGATGCGTTTGTCTACAACGGTGGCACCGTGATCGCGTCCTACAAATCGGGCCTCGGCAGCGATGGGCAGTTTGTCACGGGCGAGCTGGGCGTGAAGGCTATCGGCGATGCGCCGTTCTCGCCGGACTTTATCGTGCCTGGCAATGGGATCGGAGAGAGCCTGCCCAAGACCGGGCATGTGATGTACCAAAAAGCGCTGGAAGTTGTGGCTAGCAATGGGGGAAGCGTGCTCTGCTGGGCCGAAGTGCCCTACTTCAACCGGACGTGGCGACACTTCTGCTCGCACGCCCACACGCCCTCGTCGGGGGAGCGCAAGTACCCGGCGGTGGTTGCGAGCGGCGCGGGAATCTACTTCGCCCACCCGATCTTCCGTCAGTACCAGCTCAATGCCCCGCTCTGGGTGAAGACGATGCTCAAGGACGCGATTGCAATGCTCTTGCCTCGGCCCGTGCTCAGTGTCAAAGGGCCGTCGTCGCTGCTGGCGACGCTCAACAAACAAGAGTCGGAGAATCGCCATATCGTCCATCTACTGCACTACATCCCCGAGCGGCGTGGGCAGGCGTTCGATGTGATCGAGGACGTGATCCCGGTGCACAATATCGAGGTCGTGGTTCGGATTGGCCAGCCCGTGAGCGCTGTCACGCTCGTTCCTAGTGGCGAGGCACTGGCGTTTGTGAGCGAGGCCGGAGCTGTGAAATTCACCGTCCCGACCGTCAATGGCCACGCGATGATCGAGCTCGCCTGAACTCGCCCCTTCTCGCCTGAGCTCACCCCCTGGTAACGCGGAAGGGGCGGGTTGCTGGGAGACCGAACGCGGCACGGGCAGCTTTTGTGGCGTCCGTGCCGCCGTTGTAGGGATACTCGGACTCGATGGCGTACTGCACCCGAATCCGTCGGTCGGTGATGATTTTTAGCTGCGCCTGTCCCTCGGCGCGCTTGCGCGTGGCTTCGTCCTGCGCGGCCTGCTGGCCCTCATGGGCGCTCCACCACTGCGCGCGTGCGTCACTTAGTGCGGCAACCGTGGCGGAGGAGATGCCGGGCAGGGTGTCCTCCCCGAGCTTCTCCAGGATCGCTGCCGAGTACTGCGCCAGGCGTGCGGCGCTCCCCGTGAGCTCCACCCCGATGTAGTAGTCTTTCAGCACCGCCGCCTGGGTAGCGTCGCGGGCATACTTCACCGAAGCCGCCGCCTGGACTTTGCGCACGAGCAGCAGAAGGCTCTTTTTGCCACTGCTCTCTGCCCTGGTCTGCCCACGCTTTTTATCCACCGCCTGCACGGCATCGGCAAAGTGCGTGCGGCACTGCGCACTGTCCGTGGCGAGGGTCTGGATAAAAGCGCGGCTGATGTCATAGCGCTCCAGCACCGTGGCATAGGGCTCGCGCAGGGCCACGGCAGTGAGCTCTTCGGTCTTTTTCAGCTCCTTGAGGTCGCTTGCCTTCACCGGGCCGGGGCTTCGTCTTATCGCTTTCTTTACGGGTGCCTCCGGCTGCATCGCTGGTGTGTTGGGTTGCATCGCTGCGGCTTCGTCTTTGATCGTATCGGTTTCAGTGCTCATTTTTCGTCCTCTCAGGGGGATAACTTCCACAAAAATATTGACGCTTCCAACCCTCATTTGGTTGTGGCCTATTTTCCGATTTTTTCTTCATACTCTCGTCTGCACTTTTCGGTTCAATTATTCATTTTTTGGCTCTCCGATATGTTTTTTGAGTGTGAAAATGGGCCTTGACAAACAAGGAGCGTCTGTTTATAATCCCGATATTGCTACGGAGCATGTTGCTGTGTCGGACTTGTCTTGATTTGGCGAAAGAGGTTTTGGGCACAAGTAGCTACTGGTAGGTTCATACATGATTCAATATATAAACCAGGAGGCGCGATGAGTGCAATACCTGGTTTCGATGTGCCTGGGAACCCAGGGGAGTTATACACCGATCCAAATTCTCAGCCAAATCAATATCATCGCCTTCAAATATGGCCCGTTCTACAATCGATGCAGTTCGCATTACCATATCCATGATAAATTTATAAAAGTGATATTATTATGAAAAAAATATTTAAAATAACAACTCTTGTGTTAATTGCTCTTGTTTTGATAAGGAGTATTACACTGTTAACGATTAAAATAGATAAATCTGAGCCGTTTCCGGACAATATTCGTGGATGTAGGGTCAAATGGATACCTGATATAGAAATAATAAATATTGCGCATCGCATGGAAAAAGAAAATGTTTTAAGTGTTGAGTTAAATTTACTTAATCATGGATCGTCAGGAATATTAAATGTTTCAACTCATAATAAAAATAAAATTCAATTACTGATATATGGGCTGAAGTTAGCATTAAAGCGAGCTGATGAGCCATATCTGAAAGAAACATCAATGGGAGAAGGGATAGCGGGAGGTATGGCATCCTTTGATCAAATGATGATTAGTTATATAGACTCTAGGAGTGGAAAGTTAAATGAAGAAAAAATTATTTTTTATGCAGATATTATCGAAGGAGAAAAAGTGGGAATGCCACGAGGGACAATATCCCCTGAGTTTCAGAATGCCTTACGTGCCTTAGGTGTTCCAAAAATAAAGCCAAGTAATTTCATAGATGGTTTTATTCTCGATTCTATAATTTTTATAAAAAATTTATAATAAGTCTATAGGCTGGATAATCCGTCGCAACAACACGGTGTATGCCATTTCCGCCAGTCCTCAGGTGTGGTCGGTCTCTGCGGACAACACGCTCTACCAGGGCGTTGTTATCACGGCTCCGACCGGAGTCAACACCAAGCACAACCTGGAGCTTCAGTGCAACTTTGCCGGACGC
>NZ_JAYUPA010000725.1:0-3638 GCF_043760365.1 Armatimonas sp. | reverse complement strand
ACGGGTTCACGCGTGAAGTTTGTGGACACACGCCTTGCAAAAGGCGAGGAAAGTGTCTGGACAGACGCGGCGCAAGTGACGGAGAGCTTCCTAAATTCTCGTCGCTTTGTGGGCGGCGTGGACGCCGTGCCCGCTCTCAAGCGCCTGAGCCAAACAGAAAACACCGTGCGCCCGACCACGATTCTCTGGCTACACGGCCCGGTGCCCCAGGAGGCTGTGAGTCCTCAGCCACTTCTGGAAGCGCGAAGCCTGCACAAAAATACGCCGTCGCTGGTGGGCCTGCTGGTAACACCCGGCCAGGATGTCGTGATGGATGCACTCTCCACCGACAAGCGCATCCACACGCGGGAGGGCATCGGCTGGGCCGGGGCGGTTCAGCGTGCGGCACAGGCGGCACAGAGCACCACGGACGCGAGATCTATTCCCCTGGGTGGCCGGGAACCGGCACTCGGTGGAATCTATCTCGCACCGAACGCCGATGCGGACAGCCAAACCGACTGGGCACGCCTCGCGGCCACCAGCCGCGTGCTCCGGGCCTGGTACACGGGCTACGACCAGGATGCCCTCGCCAAAGCCGCCGCCCGCCGTCGGCTCATTACCCCGCTCTCCGGTGCTGTCGTGCTGGAAAACAAGGAGCAATACGAGCGCCACGGCCTTGATCCCAACAACGGCCAGCCCAAGTCAGGAGCCCCGGATGTCGTCAGTGGCCTCGCACCGGAGCCAGGAACGCTCGCCTTCTTTGCTCTAGGGAGTGTTATTTTCGCGGCGCGCCGCCGGAGATCGCCCCGATGAACCGGGGCGTCTTGTTATCCTCATTCTTCGGACACAAAGGCTGCAAGCAGCCATAAGAAAACTCCTATGGGCGGCACGCCCTTCGTGTCGCGCAGCGACAATAAGACGCCCCCGTTCATGGGGGCGAGATTCAGAGTGTTATTTTCGCGGCGCGGGCACGAAAACGAGCCAGTCGGCTTCTGCCTTAAACTCGGACGGGTCGGCGGTGCGGACATCGGGAACGGGGATGGCTTTGACAAGCGCTAGCTTCGTTCCCAGGGGACGCTTGAAGAGGGTGCGCGCCGCCGTGCCCATGCCACCGTCGGAGTGGAAGCTGCCGTTGACATGGTAGACCACGTGGCCTTTATCCAGCGCCCGAACAATCGTCTCCGCCATCGTGTCATCACGCAGGCACTGCGCCTCGTAGATTCCCCGGAGCCGGGACGCATCCATTGCAGGGCCGTGGCTGACTCCCATTCCCGTCATGGTAGCAAAGAACTTCCTCTGGTAGGTGTCGCCCATCGGGGCCGTGATCGCGGCGGCGATCAGTGTTTTCTCCGCAGGCGCAAGGCTCTCTAGCCCCGCGAGGCCTTTCTGACCGACAAGGCGAACAAACTTCGCGGGCGCATTGGAACCAAACACCGCGAGCTTATTGGTCTTGGCATACTCCACCATCGCTCGGTAGTCGGTCGGGTAGGTTTTCCAGAGCGTGACGGCTTTTGCGAACGCCGCTTCGTCAATCTTGCCCGTGAGGTAGTCGTCAAGGCCCGCCTGCCCGTCACGCTCGATCATCTCCATCGCCAGCGCTAACTTCGGCCCGACTTTTTTATGAACCTCAGCAAAGAGCCTTGCTTCCAGCTTATGGGTCTCGGGATCGTCGTGCTGCTCGCCCACAAAGATCGCGTTGGCCTGGGCCAATCGCCCGGCTAAGTCTCTCCAGCGCAAGCCACGCCCCGTCGCCGCCTCGACCACCCGCCAGTTATCTGTCTCATCACGTATCATGGCCGGATGATACCTGAAAGCACTGCCTGGAAGCGCTCCCCCCAGCTCCACCCCTCGAAGCCCGTGAGTGGTAGCACAGAAATAGAGGCTCCTGGTTCACAAAGCCCCACAAGCTCGGCAGCGATAGCCTGCGCATGTTCGGTAAAACGTGGGTAGGTGGCGGCGGCGAAGCTTTCGTCGCCCAGAGTGGCGAGAAGATCGGCGTGGCCGATGGAGAGCTGGACGTGGGCGGCTTTGATGCCCATTTCTTTCCACTGGGGAATCTGGACGTAGCGCACGGCAGCAATTGTGGCATCGGGGCGGGCGAGCGGGATTATCCGTAGGCCGGAACGGGGCTCGGGAGTGTGGAGCGTGTCGCCAAGAGCGATTAAATAGCGCGGGGCATCGGCCCCAAGGACCGGAAGGCTCAGTCGCACGCGAGTGTTTCTCCCACGGCAACGCCCTCCAGCCCTCCAGCGACAAGCTCCCAGGCAACCGTGGCTCCCGGCACACGCGGCGCAATTCGAAACGGGGGGAGAGTGAGCACACAAAGTACACAGCCCTGGCTATCACAGTAGGCGAGGGTGAGCGCGAAACGCATCCCTATCGTGTGCAGACGCTCGCCTTCAGTTAGTGGGATTCCCAGAGCAACCGTGGGATCGGATGGGCGAGCCAGCCAGCCACGCCCCCGTGCCCAGAAGCTTCCCAGCCAGCGGGCATCGGTAGCGAGTACCCGTCCGCTCTCACGAGAAACAAGCCTCACAACAGACGTGCTTGTTGCTTGGCGGCGCGCTTGTCCAGAAACGTCATGACATCGGAGAGCTTGAAGCGCCGCTGCTGCCCCAGTGTTCTATGGTGTGTCAGGTTCCCCCGGTTGGCATAGCGCCGCACGGTCGCGGGACAGACATCCAGCAGCTTGGCCGTCTCCTCCAGTGTCAGAATCGGGTCGAGCAGGCGGATAATCAGCTGCTCACGCGTCTCCTCAAAGGTTCGCGACGGCGGAACGGCCTCGGGAGCCATTGAGGCGAGGATCTGGACATGGCGCGGCAGCCCTTCCCAGAGATCCGCTCCCTCCGCATCGGTCGTCGGATGCTGCGGTGGCAGAAGTGGAATGAGAAGCTGTTCGGTCGCCTGCTTCGGGTTTGGAATCTTGAAGGTGGGCCGCACCATAACCCGTGGAACAGTAGGCTCTTTCCCCGAGAGGAGGTCCAGAGGCAACGTGGTCTGCGCGGTCTCGGCAGCAAAGGACTCCACAGTCAGCAAGAACGAATCGGGTGCATCGAGCGGGACAGCAATCGTAATACCACCACGCACGACATAGCGGACATTTTCTATCGTACCAGGTTCGGGAACGGGGGGACGCTCGGGAGAGGCAGGCTCGTCGGCTTCCTTCTCCTTGCGCTCAATGTAGCGGTAAAACTCGTCAAGGCCAGGCATGTGTCTCGCATTATACCGTAAGCATTGCATCACCAAAACTTAAAAATCGGTAGTCTTTTCCAAGCGCTTCTTCATACGCACTTCGCATACTAGCGTAGCCCATAAACGCCGCAACGAGCAAGAGTAACGAGGAGCGTGGCTGGTGAAAATTGGTGATGAGGCCGTCCACAGCGCGAAAGGCATAGCCCGGTGTGATGAATATCCCCGTCTCGCCTTCTACTGCCGCCACACGCTCCCCGCTCCCTTGCTCGCCCGCCCGCCGTCCCGCCGACTCCAGCGCTCGGAGCGCCGTGGTGCCCACCGCGATCACACGCCCCCTACACTGATTTACCGCCGCTGCTGTCTCTTCAGGGACGGCATAGGTCTCGGTGTGCATGACATGCTCGGCGATGTTCTCGGTCTTGATGGGCCGAAATGTCCCAATCCCCACATCCAGCCGCAGCCGTGCG
>NZ_JAYUPA010000724.1:0-3641 GCF_043760365.1 Armatimonas sp. | reverse complement strand
GCCCACAATGCGCCGCTGATCACCAACGATCGCTTGGCCGACTGGGGCAAGCAGGCCGAAGGTATCGAGCGACTGGGCTTCACGGTTCACAAAAACGGCATCTGCCTCCTTCCCTCATAAGTTTACACTTTGTGAGTTTTCACTTTGCGGTACAATCAGCTCAGACTGCGCTGCAAGGAAGACGCCAAAATGGGTTGCTGGAAACAACATAGCCGTCGTGATTTTGTGAGAGTCGGCTCGCTGGGAATGCTGGGGCTCTCGCTCGGCCTCTCCGATCTCTTTCGGCTGGAGAAAGCCTACGCGGCGGCTCCCAAAGCCAAGCACGTGATTTTGGTCTGGCTCGATGGTGGCCCGCCTCAGCACGAGACTTTTGATCCCAAACCAAACGCGCCTTCGGGGATAAAGACCGAGATTGGGGCAATTAAAACCAATGTGCCCGGGCTGGAGATCTCCGAGCTGATGCCCCAGCTTGCCAAGCAGATGGACAAAGTGACCCTGCTACGCACGCTGGCGCACGGCGAGGGTGCCCACGAGCGGGCCTGCCACTTGCTGCTCACCGGCTGGACTCCTAATCCGTCGCTCGTCTACCCCGCCCTGGGCTCCGTGGTGGGCAAAGAGCTGGGCGGCGTGGGGCCGATGCCGCCGTATGTCTCGATTCCCGGCAATAACTTCGCCTTTGGCTACGGGCAGTCCGGCTACCTAGAGGCGGCGTTCGGGCCGTTCTCCGTGGGCGGCGATCCCAACGAGACGAACTTCTCCGTGCGCGATGTTGCGCTCCCGGGTGGCATGACCCTAGAGCGGCTTGAGGGACGACGCTCGCTGCTCGAAGCCGTGGACGGCGCGTTTCGGCGCTTCGAGAACACGCCCGAGAGCCGCAGCCGCGACGAGTTCTACCACCGCGCCTACGACATGATCTCGTCACCTGCCGCCAAGAAAGCCTTCGCGCTCCAGGAGGAGCCCAAGGAAGTGAGAGATCGCTACGGACGCCATAGCATCGGGCAGGGCTGCCTCTTGGCGCGGCGGCTCGTGCAGGCGGGGGTGCGCTTCGTGACGGTCAGCCACGGCGGCTGGGACACGCACTCGGACCACGTCAAAGCCTGCAAGGGCTGGCTGGTTCCCCCTCTGGACCAGGGACTCTCCGCACTGATTGAGGACCTGCACAAGATCGGCCTGCTCGCCGAGACTCTCGTGATCTGTATGGGCGAGTTCGGGCGGACACCTCAGGTGAACGCGCTGGCGGGCCGCGACCACTGGCCGCAGACAGGCTGTGCGCTTTTCGCGGGCGCAGGCGTCCCTGGTGGGCAGGTGATCGGAAAGACCGACGAAAAAGGCGGGGAGCCCAAAGAGCGCCCCGTCCATCCCAACGAGATCGCGGCCACCATCTTCGCCAAGCTCGGCATAGACGGTGAGAAAGTCTACGACACGCCCCAGGGCCGCCCGACGCGACTTTTGGACACGGGAGTGCCCCTCAAGGAACTCGGCTAATGCGGTGGTGCGTGGGGCTGCTGGCGATACTCTTCTCCCTGCCCGCCTTCGCCGCGCCGCGTGTGCTGGCGCTCTATCCCACGGGCGGGCAACGGGGGCAAACCGTAAGCGTGACACTCTCCGGCGAGGCATTAAAAGATGTCAGTGGAGCCTGGGTGGCGTCGCCGGGGCTCACCGTGACACTCCAGCCGGGTGGCGACGGGGCAGTGCGCACGGCACAGATCGCAATCGCGGCTGATGCCGCGCCAGGCATCTATGAGCTGCGTTTTCTCGATGCAACCGGGCTCTCCAACGTGCGCTATTTCCAGGTGGGGATGCTGCCCGAGGCGCTGGAGAAAGAGCCCAACGACGACACCACGCCGCAGGCCATCACGTTGCCGATCACGATCAATGGACGTATCTCTCAGAACCCGGACCGGGACAGCTTCAGGTTCTCGGCCAAGGCGGGCGAGAAACTCGTCTGTGAGGTGAGTGGTCTGCGCGTGCTTGGCTCGGTCGGGGACTCCTGGCTGAAGGGCTACCTGGAGATTCGCGAGAGCAGCGGCAGGCTCGTGGCTTCGTCGGAGGGCACGAGCGATGACTACTACCGCTGGGATCCGCTCATTCTCTTCACGCCCGAAAAAGACGGTGAGTACACCGCGATTTTTCGCGATCTCAACTGGCGCGGTGATGTGCGCTCGGTCTACCGGCTGAGCCTTGGCACGGTTCCTCATGCCACCGGAATCTTCCCGCTCGGTGGTCAGCGCGGCACCAGTGTGCTCGTCACGGCGACCGGAGCCAATCTCAGCGCCCCCCAGAGGATCGCGCTGCCCCAGGACGCCCCCGAGACACAACAGCTCGCAATCGGCGCCGCACTAAACGCCCGCCCGTTTCAGGCGAGCAGCTGGCCCGAGGTGCTCGCCAAAGACGGTTGCGACAGCCTCGCATCTGCCCAAAGTGTCCCCTGGCCCTGCGTGGTGAACGGCAAGTTCCGCGAGGGCAAGACCGACTTCTTCACGTTCAAAATCGAGCAGAAGGCCTATGCGCCACTGGAAGTGTTCTCCCGCCGCCTCGGCACTCCCGCCGACCCAGAGATCGCGCTCTACGATGCCAAGGGAACCTTGCTCCAAGCCGACGACGACGGACGCGGCCAAGACGGCTGGATTCCGCGCGTTCTAGAACCTGGCGAGTACACGGTCGCCGTCCGCGATCTGCATGGCCGGGGCGGCGATGCCTTCGGCTATCGTCTTCACCTCACGCCCGCCGTTCTCGCTCTCGCTGCCACTGTCACGCCGGACACCAGCGCCCTCGCCCGTGGCAAGAGCCTCCCCCTCAGTGTCAAGATCACCCGAGACCACTGGGACGACGACGTAACCGTGACTCTCGCCCCCACGCCCGGCCTCAGCGCCGACGTGCTCACGATCCCTAAGGGCAAGACGGAGGGCACACTCACTCTCAAAGTCACCGCCGATGCCCCCCTCGGCCCGGTTCGCCTCTCCGTTATCGCCACCACCAAGCCCAATAACACCCCGCTACGCACCGTCGCCCGAGGCCAGGAGACCTACAACATCCAGGGAACTGCCTTCCCCCGCGACACCCTCGGCCCCGTCCTGTTCCTAACCGAGAAGTAGCCATGCCTCTCCAACAGCTTGCGCCCGAAGAAGCCCTAGAGACAATCCACCGCTCCGTTCAGCACCGAGTCCACCACCTAAAAACGGTTCGAATGCCCTGGAAGAGACTGGGAAAGTTCGGGGGCCGATTGACTCTCTTTTTGGTAGCATTGCTGTTTTCGTCTGGCTTCTTTAATGGCAATCCGCCCACAGCGTTTATGTTCCTAGCAGGGTTCGCATTGATCTTGTGGCTCGCCTTCGTCTTCCTAGTCCCTCTCGTCTTTGTTTGCACCCTTATTTTCAACCTGCCACGGGAGCGCGCCATTGCACAAACAACGGAGGCACTGAGCCCGATTCTCGGACTCTGCTGCCTGACAGAATCCGCACCACTGCTCCTTGATTTCCTCGTCTGGCTGGAGCCGTCGGCGCCGCCGGAACGCCTGCGCTCCCTTCATGCGGCGCTAGTGCGGATCTTGCCACGTGTTGGAGAGGACGCACTACAGCAGATGCTGACTCCTGAGCGGCGACAGGCCCTCCGGCTGGTCTGTGACCGGCTTGAGAACACGG
>NZ_JAYUPA010000723.1:0-10538 GCF_043760365.1 Armatimonas sp. | reverse complement strand
CCGCAAGGCAGGGATGATTGCGGAGGATGCGGATCGCCTTCTCGAAAAGGCGGAGTTTGAGGCAAATGAGCAAATGCAGCAGGCGCGCTCCGCTGCGGGACAGGAGCTAGAGGACGCGCAAAAGAGCGCCCAGCAGCTTCTGGAGACGGCTCGAACCCAGTCCGAACAGGCACGTGCGGCGGGGCGACGCGAAGCAGACCAAACTCTGGAGCGGGCCCGCCAGGAAGCGTCTAAGATACTGGACGAGGCACGGCGGAAGGTTGAGCTGGCGATTCAGAATACAGCCATCATGGAGCAGGCCAATGCACAGGCACGCTCGATTGTCACGGGTGCTGAGGCCGATGCGGAGGTCGTTCGCCGTGAAGCACGCTCCGATACCGATGCGCGTCGCACTGAAACGGATCGCTACGTGCGGGAGACACGCACCGAGGTGGATCGCTACTCGCAAGACATGCGCCGCGATGCCGATAACTACGCCCGTGAGGTGCTCGCCACGGTCGAGCAGCAGCTCGATAATCTTCTCGGGGGAGTGGATCAGAAAATCGTCAACCTGCGTGCGCAAGTGCAGCGAGGACGGCAGCTTCTGGAGCGAACCGCCCAGGAGAATGAGCGGCTTGCTTCTGCCACACGGCGCTGATTTAGCACCGACTCACGGCGCTGATTTAGCACGAAGAGGCAGCAGGGCGATAGATTACTAACATGTCTAGATTTGCATACAACACAGACGATGACCCCGGCGAGGGAGGGGTCGTCTCAGTAGCCCCCCCCGGCAGTAAGGCGGCTGAGCGCGGAGTCAGCGCCCCGCTCAGCGGTGCTCCTGGCCCCGATGAGCTCCTGCTCGATGTCGGGATGCTGGCACGCACGCCGGGAATGCGCTACCAGCACCACATCGCTGTACCCAGCGGAGCGATCGCGGAGCTTGGGGCTCTCTCTACGATTGTCGGGAAGGTCGTCTTGACCAACACGGGGGCGGCACTGCTCCTGAATGGAACCGCCTCGGCCACTCTCCAGATGGAGTGCACCCGCTGTTTGAAGCCCACACAGTATGCGGTTGAGGCGGAGCTCGAAGAGTCTTTCGATCTGATTGCCGCAAATACCGCCTATGCTCAGGGTGAGGTCAAAGTCGTTGATGAAAATGTGGAGGCTTCCGTGGTCGAGGGGACAATTCTTAACCTGGGTGATCTGCTACGACAGAACCTGCTTCTGGCCGCGCCTCTCCAGCCTCTCTGCGCCGAGGGTTGTTCTAATGGAATCTCTGTGCCGGAGGAGGAGCTAGAAGCACTTACTGTCACGGCCCCTCTTGCTGGGCTTGGAGATCTGTGGGCCAAACGCCAGCAGGAGCCTTAGTAAGGGGCGATGACTGTCTTTCTGGTGGCGTTGATTCCCGTACTCTTGATTGGCATCGTGCTGGTCGAGCTGCTGCTGTGGCACGCGCCACGTCGAGGGAAGCGCTCGGATCTCAAGAGTCGCCCCCTTCCGCCGCGCCGCATTATCAGAGTGGTCACCCCCAGTGGCGACATTCTCACCGGCGAGCCCGAGCGCATAGTCGCCTCGCTGGCTCGCCAGGGCTTCTTCGGAGCCTACCCCGACCCTGACCCCGCTGAGGCATGGCACCTGCTCGATAGCTGGCGCGCCGTGGGTCGCATCCAGCTTCAAGTGGAGTGGCGTTAAGGCATCGGTAGTCGGGAGTTTTGCGCGACGAGAACTATGGACGGATTTCTAAATATACATAAGCCCGCTGGTATGACGAGTCACGATGTGGTGGCACGGGTTCGGCGGAACTTAAAGATCAAGCGGGTGGGGCACGCGGGGACACTGGATCCCGATGCAACCGGGGTGTTAGTGGTGGCTGTCGGGCAGGCGACGCGGCTCTTGCCCCACATACCACTGGAACCCAAAGTTTATCTTGCCACGATAGGCTTTGGCACTGCCACGGACACAGAGGACGCCAGCGGGCAAGTGACCGCCCAGGCCGATGCATCGGGGCTGACACCCGAGGCGCTGGTTGCCGCTCTGCCACGCTTTGTCGGCGAGATCCAGCAAGTTCCCCCTATGGTCTCCGCGCTGCATCACAATGGCCAGCGCCTCTATGATCTAGCACGGCAGGGAATCACGGTCGAGCGCGAGGCCCGAACGATTACCATTCAGGCGCTTGATCTCATCACTCCCCCATTATTGGGGGCAGGGGGAGCTATTCGGGTGACCTGCGGCGGGGGAACCTACATCCGAACGCTCTGCAAAGACATCGGTGAGGCGCTCGGGCTTCCGGCGCACATGGCAACACTGGTGCGCGAGGCTGTCGGGCCGTACAATCTCTCTGAAGCAATTGGCCTCGATGCTATTACGGAAGCGAAGCTCCTGCCGATGCACGAAGCCCTTGGCTGGCCGACGCTCCGCGTGAGCGATCACGAAGCCGCCGAGCTAAGGCTGGGTAGAACCATGGAAGGCCCCACAAGTGGAGGCGAGTGCGTAGCGCTCCACCAGGAACGTTTGGTGGCGTTGGTTCGCTGGGAAAGCGGGCACTGGCAGCCCTTCAAGGTATTTTCATGACACCAGAAACTTCCTCCACGGGGCGGGGACGAGGCGGTAAGACTGCACTCACCATCGGGGTTTTCGATGGCGTCCACCGAGGGCACCAGGCACTTTTGGCGGCGGCAAAGGCGAGCGACTTACCGACGACGGCCCTGACTTTTGATCCCCATCCGGCCGCCCTGCTCTCGCTGGGCCGCACTCCGAAGCTGCTGGGAACACTGCCAGAGCGACGGGAGCTGCTCAGGAGCTACGGTGCCGAAGATGTGCAGGTAATTGCCTTTGACCACGCTTTTGCAGCACTCACTCCCGATGCATTTATAGAGCATCTGCTACGACCACTCAACCCTGGTTTCATCGTTGTTGGTGAAGACTTTCGGTTCGGCTGCGAGCGGCGCGGCGATGTGGAAACACTGCGCACCGCTGGGCTGAAAGTGGCTGTCCTACCGGGCGTTTTTGTGGACGGGATACCCGCGCGCTCGACAGTGATCCGGCAGATGCTGGTCGGTGGACAAGTCACGGAAGCCGCACGCTTGCTCGGGCGTCCCTATACACTCTCTGGTGAGGTCGTTCACGGGCGCGAGCTCGGTCGGACTATTGGCTACCCGACGGCAAACCTTGCTCCCCACACGAGCCTCCTTGTTCCCGCGCACGGGGTTTATGCCGGAGTGGCGACGCTCCCCGACGGGCGTGCGGTGCGCACCGCGATCTCTATCGGCACCAACCCGACCGTCACGGAAAACGGCCCGCTGACAGTGGAGGCATTCTTGCTCGACGGTTTCGACGAGGATCTCTACGGACAGAAGCTAACTCTCGCGTTCGTGCACTTTCTGCGCGGCACCGTGAAGTTCGACGGTCTTGCACCACTTTTGGCACAGATGGCACGCGATGTTGCCCGAACGGCGCAGCTGATTTGAACCGAGAGTACTACCTGCAGATGCGCCGCTTGGAGGATCGCCACTGGTGGTTTGTAGCACGTCGGAACCTGATCTGCGCCGCTCTGCGCCACTTCTGCACAACCGAGAAACCCCTGGTGCTCGACATGGGCTGCGGGACGGGCGGCACGCTGGATCGGCTCAGGGAGTTTGCACAACCCGTTGGGCTGGATCTGGAGCCGCTGGCACTGGCGCTCTGCCGGGAGCGGGGGCACGTGAACCTGGTTCTCGCCTCCGCGACCTCGCTGCCCTTTGCCGAGGCGAGCTTCGACGCGGCGATCGCGCTAGATGTTCTGGAGCATATCCCCGACCATGCCCTTGCGGCACGAGAGCTGGCGCGTGCACTCAAGCCAGGGGGCGTTGCGGTGGTGACAGTGCCCGCCTACCAGTCACTCTGGAGCGGTCATGATGTGGCCTTGATGCACCAGCGGCGCTACCGGGCAGAGGAGGTACGCCACTTGCTCGAAGGAGCGGGCCTTAAGATCGAGCGGCTTTCCTACACCGTCTCAGCGCTCCTGCCTGCGGTCTGGGTGGTACGGAAGCTGCAAAACGCACTGCAAAAAAAAGACGTCCTGCCGCGTGCGGACGCAAGGCCGACACGGGAGCCCCTGAATGGTTTTTTAGGGTGGGTGCTGGATCTGGAGACACAGGTCGTTCTGCGCCATTCTCTGCCTTTTGGCCTGACTGTTTTTGCCGTGGCTCGGAAACCCGACTAGGCAGCAACTGCCGTTGGCACCTCGCTGGTCTCCGTGTCGGCGCTCTGGACAGAGAAGACAGTCACGTAGATGTCGTGCAGGCTGGCGGGCTCGGCGAGAATCTCGGTGAGGCGCATACGCTGCTTGATAAAGTTTAACACGTCGTTGCGGGGTACGGCGGCGCTGATGAGCATACGGATGTCACCACTGGCGGTGCGCTCCACGGAACGGATTGCAGGGTGATCCCGGAACGGCTTGAGATCCACCGACATCGGCTCAACGACACGCAGCCGGACGCTCAGACCAACTTGGGCACGTTGCCGAAGTACGGCAAGTGTCCCATCCGCCACCAGCCGACCTTGGTGTATGATGAGAAAACGATCCGCGATGCGCTCCAGAAGGTGCATGTGGTGATCGCTGATCAGGATGGTCATCCCCGTTTCCTGTAGCTCCCGAATGAGTCCAATAAACCACTCCTGGTTGACCGGGTCTAGGCCATTGAAAGGCTCATCGAGATAGACGATGCTTGGGCCATGCAGAACAGACTCCGCAAACTGAATCTTTTGTTGGTTCCCTTTGGAGAAGCTGGACAGAGCCATGTTGGGACGATTGGTCATTCCTAGGCGATCCAGCCAGTACTGGGTTGCTTCCGCCGCCTCACCCCCCGTGAGCCCTTTGCGGGTGGCTGCGTGGTAGAGGAGACGCTCGACGGCCAGGCTCATGTAGTAGGAACTGTCCCCCGGAAAAAATCCAATCTGCGCGAGATCGGGCTCCTCAGTGGCTCCCTCATCGAGATGGTAGATGACCTTGCCCATATCTGCTTTTTCCCGCTGGGCCATGATCGAGCCGATCGTGGTCTTTCCGGCACCATTAGGGCCAATCAGTGCAATCACTTCCCCACGACGTGCTTGAAAACTCACTCCCTTGAGGGCGTGAGTGGGGTCGTAGATCCGATGGATGTTCTGAATATCCAGTATGATGTCGTCAACTGGGGCCGCTGTATCCGGCATCGCCTAGCCTCCTGCACGGGGCGAGATCTGCTTCACACAAATTCACCCGGTAGAAGTATCGGCGCAATCGCTTCGGGACTTAAGCCCTGAGGTAAGATAATCCCATGTTGCCGTTTTTTAACCCGTACCGTCACGGCCTAGTTCGCGCGGCGGTCTGTATCCCTCTGGTGCGCGTCGCCGATCCCGCCTTCAATGCGGAGCGGACGATTGCGCTGGCCACGCGCGCCTCGGAGCAGCACGCCGCCGTCGCGCTTTTCCCGGAGCTAGGGCTCTCTGCCTACTCCTGCGAGGATCTGTTTCACCAGAGTGCGTTATTAGACGCGACGGAAAAAGCGCTGGCATCTGTTGTGGCTGCGAGCGTCGCGTGGGAGACGGTGCTGCTGATCGGCTTGCCGCTGCGTGTGGAGCACCGCCTGCTCAATGTCTGCGCTGTGGTGCAAAAGGGCAAGATTCTGGGGTTCGTTCCCAAGACCCATCTGCCCAGCTACCGGGAGTTCTACGAGAAGCGCCAGTTCGCCTCGGGCCGCGATGTCGTCACCCGCGACGTGAGCTTGCTGGGAAGCACGGTTCCCCTCGGCTCGGATCTCATCTTTACCTGCACGAATCTGCCAGACTTTGCGCTCCATGTCGAGATTTGTGAGGATGTCTGGACGCCGCTGCCGCCCTCGACATTTGGCGCCCTTGCCGGGGCGACGGTTCTTGCCAACCTCTCGGCGAGCAATATCACGGTAGGGAAGGCGGAGTACCGAAAAGCACTGGCATCGGGCCAGTCCGCGCGCTGCCTGTCGGCCTATCTCTACTCGGCAGCCGGGCCGGGGGAGAGCACCAATGATTTAGCCTGGGACGGCCACGCACTGGTCTACGAGAACGGCACGAAGCTGGCCGAGTCCGAGCGCTTCTCCGAGGACGAGGATCTGATTCTGGCCGACATTGATCTTGAGCGCTTGGTGCAAGAGCGCATGCGCCAGACCAGCTTTGCCGACTCGGTGCACGATCAGCGTGAGAAGCTCGCCACGATGCGCCGGGTTGCGTTTACGTTCGAGCCGCCTCTCACCGAGACAAAGCTCCTACGCCACATCGAGCGCTTCCCGTTTGTCCCAGATGATGCCGCCGTCCGCGATGCGCACTGCTACGAAGCCTATAATATTCAAGTCCACGGCCTGCACAAGCGCTTGCAGAGCGCCAAGATCGAGAAGATCGTGATTGGGGTCTCGGGCGGGCTGGACTCGACGCACGCGCTGATTGTCGCCTGCAACACGATGGATAAGCTGGGCCTGCAGCGCACGAATATTTTAGCCTACACGATGCCGGGTTTTGCCACCAGCGATCACACCAAGTCCAATGCCCATGCCCTCATGGCGGCGCTCGGTGTTACGGCGACCGAGCTAGATATTCGCCCGTCGTGCTTGCAGATGCTCAAGGACTTAGGCCACCCGTTTCACGTGGGCGAGCCGGTCTACGACATTACTTTTGAGAACGTGCAAGCGGGCGAGCGCACCAGCCATCTCTTCCGCCTCGCCAACTTCCATAACGGCATTGTCTTAGGTACGGGCGACCTCTCCGAACTCGCTCTGGGCTGGTGCACCTACGGCGTCGGGGATCATATGAGCCACTACAATGTCAACGCCTCCGTCCCGAAAACCCTTATTCAGTATCTCATCCGCTGGGTCGCTGCCAAAGGCTTGTTCGGCGAGGACGCTAGCCGAATTCTGCTCAGTATCGCCGACACGGAGATATCTCCGGAGCTAATCCCCAGCGGAGATTCGAGCGACAAGCCTGCGCAAAAAACCGAGGAGAAGATCGGTCCGTATGCGCTCCAAGATTTTAACTTGTACTACATCACGCGCTTTGGCTTCACTCCGAGCAAAGTCGCCTATCTCTCAGCGTCCGTCGGGGACTCCTACGACCTGCCGACCATCAAGAAATGGCTCGAAGTCTTTCTCTGGCGCTTCTTCAAGACCAGCCAGTTCAAACGGACTTGTGTTCCCAACGGTCCCAAAGTCGGTAGCGGCGGCAGTCTCTCACCCCGAGGAGACTGGCGCGCCCCGTCGGACTCGGAGGCGACACTTTGGCTTGAGGAGCTACGTGCGAACGTGCCATAGGTTTGCCTCCCCCCGCTCGACTGCTCGCGACCCCCTCCGGCTTCGCGAAGGGGGAGTTGGACTTGTGATTGATTCGATTAGGATAAAATAGAATTATGGATGGTAAGCGTTTTCTCAATTCGGTGAAGTTTACAAATTTGCTCTCATTTGGGCCAGAAGGAATGGAGCTAGAACTTCAGCCTTTAAATGTTTTGATTGGACCTAATGGTAGTGGGAAATCAAATTTCATTGATGCAATGAGAATACTTCAAGCTATTACTATTGATATTAATATTCCCTTTTCTAAAGGAGATACTGTTGCTGAGTGGTTATGGAAAGGAGAATTTATTCGTAATTCAAATTTTATAACTAACTGTGTTTTTAATAATGATAATATTTATATTTCATATTCTGCTGATATTATTGCAAATCGTCCTCGTTCTGGATTTACGAGGGAGATGATTTCTACTCATAAAGATGTGTCCTTATTAAATAAGGATTTTGATGCCGTTTCAAGTAATGGATATTTTGACTATATAGATAATCATGAAAAACAAATTTCGCAGTCATTTACAAAAAATAATAATTTTGTTGGCAGAAGACAACAATATATACTCCAAATTTTGGAATTGCAGAATATCAGAATTTATTCTGATTATGAAATTGGACGCTATTCAAAGATTCGTATGCCTCAAAATGCATCACTTGATCCCGGAGATATTTTTGAAGGATTTGGTAATTTGTCATTAGTCATAAATGATTTAATCTCGCGTCCAGAAATACTAACTCAAATTATTGAGAAAATGAAAATATTTTATGAAAATGTCGTGAATGTTAATACTAGAGTTGCATTTGGTACAATTCAAATTTATTTACAGGAGTTAAGTTTATCTGAAACTATACCTGCCACAAGGCTATCCGATGGGACTATTCGATTTCTTTCTTTGCTTGCAATATTACTTCACCCAGAACCACCACCTTTGATTTGTTTAGAAGAGCCCGAAATAGGAATGCATCCTGATATTCTTTCAACCATTGCAGAACTGTTAATTGGTGCATCAAAAAGAACACAATTAATTGTTACGACACATTCTGATATTTTACTTTCGGCAATTGGGAAAACTTGTCCTGAAGCAATTGTTGTTTGTGAGAAAGGCCCAAGTGGAACTAATATGACTCGGCCTGATCCTGAACAACTTGCAAAATGGATTGAAGAGAATTCTGATTTAGGGAATGTTTGGCTGTCCGGGTTAATTGGGGGAAATCGCTGGTGAGTGTGACCGGTATTCGATTTTATGTAGAAGGCGCACAAACTGGGGCAAATAGTAAACTAGGAAAGCAAGAGGCACGAAAAGCATTTCATATTTTTCTAACGGAGATTCGTGATGTGGCTTCACAACAGAAACTAGAATGGCACTCTATAGTAATTTGTGGTTCTCGACGAAAAGCCTATGATACATTTTGTAATTCTTTTGAAAAAGACTCTGAAATATTTCATATACTTCTAGTTGATGCTGAAGAAGATGCTTTGGGAGATTCGTATTCGACTGGGAAAATATGGGATTATCTTTTTAAACGTCCAGGAGATGGCTGGCTAAAGCCTCTGGGAGCAGAAGAACATCATGTTTATTTGATGGTTCGTACTATGGAAACATGGATTGTTGCGGATCATGAAAAATTATCCGAATACTATAAGAAGAATTTTAATGAAAAAATGCTTCCTGCTTGGAAAAATATTGAGGATGCGCCAAAGAGTCAAGTTTATGAGGGGCTAAAAAAAGCAACGGAAAAAACGACAGCGAAGGCGTATCACAAGACAAAGCATGCTTTTGCTTTACTAGAGATTGCAAGGCCTGAAATCGTAAAAAATGCATGTCCAAGCTGCCACCGACTTTTCTCTGTATTGCCAGAAAAATTACAAACTGGTTAAACATATCTTCACTGATTTTGCCCTAGTGCATCAAGAATATATTCTTGAGGATTTTGGTTTGAGATAGTCTGTCAAGGAGAATAGTGGCCTAAAAAAAGATGAGGTATAATTTATTTGTCAGGAGTATCTTGATAAAGACTATCTCGGGCAATGGGGGTTTAGGGTATGGCTACAGTTTCTCAGGTATTGGAAGATGCAGATCGAATTTTGGCGACATGGGAAGGGAACTCAGATTTTTCTCTTGCAACCATGACTAAAGTCCAGATGACAGTGAAGCGCGATGAGGTGCGAAGTAAAGCAGCGCTAATTGAGCAGAAGCGAGTGGAGCTGCGAGGACTCACCGAGTCACTCACCGACGAAGTCAAAGAGCTTGGACAGATGAACACGCGGGCAAAAAGTGGCTTCCGCGCTATTTACGGTCCTGATTCTCCGCAGGTGGCACAGGTAGGGATCACGCGCACCAGTGACCGCAAGCCGCGTACTCGAAAAGTCAAGCCGACGGAGTAGCTTGCCCGAGCAACTCGAAACCCCTTTGCCTTTAGGTGAGGGGGCAGGGGGAGAGGGGAAACGAAGGGAGAGGTCTGTGCCATGACACAAGACATTCTATGGAAGAGTGGCCAGGGTGGCTACAAGTCCTACCGGATTCCGGCGCTGGCAGTCACGAAAAAAGGCACGGTGCTGGCGTTCTGCGAAGGGCGGCGTGCGGGAGGCGGCGATAGTGGGGCAATTGAGATTCTCCTGCGACGCTCGGTAGATAATGGCGTGAGCTGGAGCGCGCAGCAAGTGGTCTGGGCCGATGTGGGCAACACCTGCGGCAATCCGTCGCCGGTGGTGGACCAGCAAACAGGGATGATCTGGCTCTTGCTCACCTGGAACCGGGGCGACGACAAAGAGCCGCAGATTATCGCGCAGACCAGCAAGGACACGAGAAGAGTTTTTGTCACGTCGTCGGTAGATGACGGTAGCACCTGGGCGACGCCACGCGAGATTACATCCGACGTGAAACTCCCCGAGTGGACGTGGTACGCTACCGGCCCGGGCGCGGGGATTCAGCTTAGGAAAAGCGGGCGTTTGGTGATTCCTTGCGACCATATCGAGGCCAAGACAAAGCGCTACTTTTCGCATACTATCTACAGCGATGACCACGGGGCGAGCTGGAAATTGGGTGGGACGACACCGCGCGATCAGGTGAACGAGTGCGAGGTTGTTGAGCGCAGTGACGGGGCTTTGCTTTTGAACATGCGTAGCTACGATCCAGCTTCGAGGGCGCGGCAGACCGCCCTCAGCCACGATGGGGGCCTCACTTGGACAGACCAGCGCCCGGATTTTTCGCTCATCGAGCCTATTTGCCAGGCCAG
>NZ_JAYUPA010000722.1:0-3655 GCF_043760365.1 Armatimonas sp. | reverse complement strand
AAAGAGTCCTCGGGGCTGGTCTGTGGCCCAAAGTTCATCGTCCCCAGGCACAGGCGCGAGACGCGCAGCCCAGTTCGTCCCAGACGGGTGTATTGCATAGTGATTTCTTATCCTCCGGGCGAGAGTATACCCCGCAGCCGTTCGAGGCCATCCGTGTCTTGAATTGCTTCAAAGGCTGTGAGTGCTTCATGCCAGAGTGCAGCCCCCTCCTCGAACTTGCCCTGTTTATGCAAGAGCTTGCCCAGCACCAGAGCCACATTGCCCTGCTCCTGCATGTAGCCCAAGGAGCGATGGAGGGCTAGTGCTTCGCGCCAGAGGGCTTCTGCAACTTTCCAACACTGGGCATCGCGCTCGACATAGCCTAGCTTGCTTAACGCCACGGCGAGCCCGATTTCCTGCTTTGAGTGCCGGTTTACGCTGATGGCCTCAGTGAGGTAGCCGCGTGCCGCCGCGAGATTTCCCAGATCATGCTCCACGACGCCTAAGCGAATAAGGTTCGCCCCCATCGTCCCTGGGCCAAACTCCTTGGACAGAGCGAGAGCGCGCTGGAGAAGTTGCTGGGCATTCGCGAGGTCTGCCTGGTTTCGAGCATTTAAACCCAGATTTCCGAGGACACGGATCTGCAGGGCTCTGTCTTCCTGTGCCTCGCAGAGTGCCAGGCTCTCCTCAAGAAGCTCTCCCGCTTTCTGCGGATCGTTTCTGGCTTGCTCTAGCAGAGCCCAGAAGTACAGAATACCCGCCCGCTGTGGATGGTTCAAGGAGATCTGTGCGAGTAGTGAGGAGTAGAGGGCAATGCCTTCTGCGGTTCGTCCTCGCACCACGAAGTAGTCTCCTAGCTCCACCGCGAGCTCCGCTGCGAGAATTAGGGGGGCGTGCGTAAGAGCGGCGCGCAGGTTATCTTTGTGTCGCTCAAGACGCGCGAGCCACTGTGCCTCACTCTCTGTGTCACGATGCCAGGGGATATTTGCTAGGGCAAACGCAACAAGGCGTGCCTGGTCCTCGGGGAGCTGGTGGGGCATCAAGTACTCGCGGATGGTTTCTAAAAGGCTGTAGTGGCCCGCCACAACTTGGAGCCATGATTTATCTGCCAGAGTTGTTAGTACCTCTAATACGTCGAGGGCATCGGTATCGGGGGAGAAGGCAACCGCCTGTGCGAGTGCCCGGGGCCAGGTTCCCACGAGAGTGCTGAGCGCGGCAAGGGTACGTCTTTCGGCAGCACTGAGCTGCTCCCATGAGCCGTCGAGGGTGGCTTGCAGTGTCTGGTGTCGGTCCACGCGGCGCTGGTCAGAGCGCAGTAGCCGAAAGCGATCCGTCAAGCGCACTTCAAGCTCCTCGATCTGCATCACGCGAAGCCGCGCCGCCGCCAGCTCTAGCGCGAGAGGAAGTCCTTCGAGCTTTTGGCAGAGGCTCCGCAGCGCGTCCCCCGGCAGCTCAACACCGGGCTGCACGAGCCCTGCACGCTGAACAAAAAGTGCCACGGCCTCTTCGTCTCCGAGTGGTTGTAGTCGGAAAAGCACCTCGCCGGGAAGCTGTAGCGGCTCGCGGCTTGTGACCAGAACCTTAGTATTGGGGCAGCGGCTGAGGAGTCCCTGAACAACCCGCGCGGCTGTCTCAATAACTTGCTCGGCGTTGTCGAGCAACAAAAGCGCAGGGGCTGTCTGGAGTGCCCCACAGACAGCGGCTTCGGTCAGTGAGGATAGCTCCAGTGCCTCCGCGATGGCTTGCCAGAGTAAGGGCGGTTTGGTGGTGGTTGGGAGAAGAGACAGGTCCACAAAAGTTGCCTCGGGGCTGTCTGCCGCCACGCTCAGTGCAAGGCGCGTTTTTCCCAGCCCCCCCATACCTAGAACGCTCACCAGACGGACGCCCTTGCGCTGGAGTAGCTCCCGTAGCTTAGTTTTCTCTACCGTACGGCCCAGAAACGGCGTCAGAAACGCCGGGAGTTTTGTCACATGGGGCGGCGCAAGCAACATCGCGACGGCAGTTGCGCGCTTTTCACGTTCCGTCAATATCCAATCGTCGGTGAATCCTTCCAAAAACGGACCCGTATAAAGTGCTTTTGTCCTCTCGGAATCGCCGCTCTGGAGCGCCGTATCGAGCGCTAAAACATCGCAAAATCCGTTTGATGCCGTGAGTTCTAGCCGCAGTGCCTGGTATCCCTCAGCGATCAAAAAATCTGCATCGGGGCCAAGCGAACGCCGCAGAATCGCGAGTGCCTGCCGCAAGTTTGTCGCCCCAACACTACTCTCCGCTTCAGGCCAGAGCATATCAGCCAGGAACTTTCTGCCCACGCTGCGCCCCGCATGGAGAGCGAGTAAAGCCAGCAAGCAAACGGCTTTGCGCGTTCGAGGAAGCTGCACGGTGACACCCGCGCGCTGAATTTGTGGGGAGCCAAGAAAGCGAAGCGTGAGAGACACGGGCTAACATTCGCCAAATTCACAGAAAAACCTGCCCCGTTCACACTTCGTTCACAGACGTTGCGAGAGAATAGGACACTTGGAAAGTAGGACGCTTGGAAAGAAAGATAAAGGAAAAAAATGAAACGACTCTTTTTAGGAAGCTGTTTGATGCTTGTTGTTACCGCGCCTGCCTGCGCCCAGCTCAAGGCGAGCAATGAGCGGACACTGACGATAAACGAGATACTTGCCTCGGACAAGCTCCAGCGGGTTGGTAACTCGGTAATGGTGCCTATCGCTGATATCGCAAAGGCGCTGGGGCTGAGCGTGGTGAAGACTAAAACCGGCTACGCACTGCTCAAAGAAGGGGGAGCCAATCAAGTGGAGGGGCTGCGCGGAAAGCTCGGAGATACCCTCTTTGATGGCAAGTGGCGCTTCACGGTTCAGAGCGTTCGAAATGAGACGAGCTACTCTGTTGAGACGAAGACCACCACGGACTATGCAGTCACTAGCCCGGTTGCTGAGCAAGACGGCTCGAAATTTACGCCTAAATCGGGGCATTTTCTAGTCGTGTTTCGCTGTGAAGCGAAGAATGGTCAGACCAGTCCGCAGCAGCTTTGGTGGAGTCAGCCCGATGTTCGTACGGCTCTGACGGATGACCGAGGCCAATCGTACCCGCCTCTCATTACAGATATCGCCTCGCCGTCGTTTCAGAGCAAGCCCATCTTGCCCGGAGCACGCCTGGAGTTCAACTTGGTCTTTTGTGTGCCTCAGGGAACGCAGGTTCAGGACCTGGTCTTCACTCTGCGCACAATCCTAGATAAAGGCAGCGATGTACGGATCGCACTGAGCAATCCCCGTGGGGAGCTCATCAAGCGCCCCGAGGGGAAAGGATTAAAACAATGAAACGACGTGATTTTTTGTATCTAGGAGGTGCAAGCATACTGGCTGGCTGCGGGGGCGTCTCCCTGCTGGAGCCCGATCTCTCTGGCGGGAGCCTGCCACGCACCACACCGACGGGGAGCTTGCGGGATCAGATCCAGCAGTACTCTCTTGCTGTTGATCATCTCTCCACCGCCTTTGCCACACCCTCTTCTGACATTGCGGAACTGGTAAGCCAACAAGCGGGGCGCTCACGTGCGGTCGGCGATGAGGGAGCACTGCTTCGAGAGACATTCCTGACGCTGCGTGCTGGACAAGCGGCGCTGGATCGGACATTTACAGCACTGCTGCGTAGTGATGACCTCGCCCATCTGGGCGAC
>NZ_JAYUPA010000721.1:0-3657 GCF_043760365.1 Armatimonas sp. | reverse complement strand
GGCTGATCTCAAACGTGGTGTTATGCCAGGCGGCCAGCTCCCGAGCTTGCGCGATCAGAGGCGCAGGCGGCTCGTAGCCGGGTGGGCAAGCCAGCGTGAAGTGCGTCCCAAGGCGCGGCGCAAGTAGCATTAAGCTAATCGCGGTATTGCAGCCATCACCAATATAGACCAGCTTCTGGCCCCGGGTCTTGGAACGGTACTCTAGGATCGTGTAGAAATCTGCTAGTGCTTGGCAGGGGTGCTCAATATCTGTTAGCGCATTGATCACGGGAACACGGGCGTAGTGGGCCAGTTCGACGATATTGTGATGATCAAAAGTCCGAATAATAATTGCATCCACCATGCGCGAGAGCACCCGAGCCGCATCTTTGACAGACTCCCGGTGCCCTAGGCCCACCTCCTCCTTTGCAAAATACAGCGCCTGGCCCCCAAGCCGACTCATTCCCACCGAGAAGGAGAGCTTGGTGCGCAGACTGGGTTTTTCAAAGAGGAGTGCAGCACACTTGCCTGATGCCACGTTCTGTGCCTTTCCGAGCTTGATCTCCCGCGTTAAGTCAAAGAGCTGCTCGATCTCCTCCGTGCTCAGGTCGTTGACGGAGAGAAAGTGCCGACCTTTGAGGAAGCTCGCCCGGGGCGTGGGCCGAGCAGGCGTCACAGAGGGAGCGGGATTGAACTCCTCCGTGAGTGCGCCCGCCAGTCCCGATGCGAGCGCTTGAGCAACCCCCTGATAGCTCAGCCCTACGCTCTCAACGCTCGCGGGTGCCTCGTGGAGCAGCGCTAGTAGAAGATGCTCGGTGCCCACGTAGTCATGTCCCGTGGACTCGGTCTCGCGCCGCGCTTGCTCAACAACCTGCTTGGCTCCCGGCGAGAGCGTCGCCGACTCGGTGCGGGCCGCGCCATTCTCGGGTTTCAGCAGGCCGGAGATTCGCATCCGTAGCTCCTCAGGGGCATAGCCGATACGTGCGAGGAGCTGCAGGGCGCTGGTCTCTTCTCCGTGCAAGAGCCCTAGCAGCAAGTGCTCCCGCTCCACATAGACATCGCCCCGTCGCATGGCCTCAACCTGCGCCCAGAGCATCGCTTTTCGTCCGTTTCGTGTAAATTGAATCGCCATATTTATCTTTCCGCCTGAACCCACCCGGCTCGAACCCACCCGGCTCTTCGTTCGTTCCTCACTACGAGCCCCCCTCCCTCAGGGCAGGGAGGGTTTTCCAGCCCCTCGTGCCTCCCCCTTCCCTGCCCTGAGGGAAGGGGGCCAGGGGGATGGGTATGGTAGATTCAGAGGCTCGCTTTCTCAATCGCTTGTGCAAGAAGATTCACCCCTTCGTCGGCTAATTCCTTGGTGAGTATCAGCGGGGGGATGATCCGCAGTGTGGTATCTCCGGTGGCATTGATAACCAGGCCTAGTGCAAGTGCCTCCGTGACCACTTTCTTGGCAATCGGTTTGTCCAGCTCCAGCCCGATCATCAGGCCCATGCCACGCGTGGATCCGAGCGGCTTGAGGCGCTCTTTGAGATACGCTCCCACAGTTGCAGCGTTTTGTGTCAGGCGCTCATCAGCGAGAATATCCAGAACGGCGTTGGCGGCGGCTGTGCACAGAGGGTTACCCGCGAAAGTGGAGCCGTGATCGCCGGGCTTGAGCGTTTCTGCGGCGATTCCCCGCGCGAGGCAGGCCCCGATCGGCACGCCGCCGCCCAGGCCCTTGGCGAGCGTCATCACATCGGGAACGACGCCGTACTGTTGGTAGGCCCACATCTTCCCCGTCCGTCCGACACCGGTCTGCACTTCATCCAAGATCAGCAATGCCTTGTGTTTATCACAGAGCTCCCGCGCTTTGGTTAAGTACTCCTGGGTCGCCGGAATCACGCCGCCCTCACCCTGGATCGGCTCCAGAAGCACCGCGCAGGTATCGTCGGTAACTATCGCCTCTAGCGCCTGTAAGTCATTAAACGGGACATAGTCAAAGCCGGGCGGGAGCGGCGCAAACGGATCGTGGTACTTGGGCTGACCCGTCGCGGTCACGGCAGCAAGTGTCCGCCCATGAAACGAGTTGGTCGCTGTGACAATGCGCACCTTGCTCTGGGCAATGCTCCGCCCGTACTTTCGGGAGATCTTAATTGCCGCCTCGATGGCTTCCGCGCCGGAGTTGCAGAAGAACACCCGTTCAAAGTCTGAGAGTTCCATCAGCCGCCGCGCCAGCCGCGCCTGGGGCTCGGTGAGATAGAGATTGCTAGCGTGCATAAGTGTGGCTGCCTGATCCGCGATAGCCTTCGCCAAGTACGGGTGCGCGTGCCCCACGGAGCAGACCGCGATCCCGGAGAGAAAGTCCAAATAGCACTTGCCCTCGGAATCAAAGAGCCAGCAGCCCTCGCCGCGCACTATCTCAATCGGCTGGCGTGCGTAGGTCGTCATCACATGGGACTGATCCCAGAGCCGGGCATCCGTCCCCGTTTTCGTTGCTTCTGTCGTTGTCATTGATTTATTTCCATTACTATCGCGAGAGCCGTTTGCCCGTCGCGTTTGAGTGTCTCAATCACGCTTGCCCGGCTCTCGGCGGGGATGTTTTGGGAGAGCTTGAACTTGCCTTCGATTCGCGAGATCTCAATCTCCACGCCCACAATTCCCTTGAGTTTTGGCGCGAAAAATGTCGCCTCATAGACGATAGGCTCCGGTTCGTAGTGCGCCTCCAGCATGAGTAGAATCCGTGTCAGCGCTTCGGGCTCGGTGATGAGTTTGGGCGTGCCGTAGACATGAACCGCCGTGTAGTTCCAGGTCGGGACGGCGGGTGCGTGGGTGTACCAGCGCGGCGAGATGTAGCCGTGCGGCCCAGTGAAGATCGTCAGTACGCTTGTGTTTTCTGCTGCTTCTAGGTGCGCACACTGCGGGTTCGCTTTCGCTAAATGCCCGATCAGCGTGTTCGTCTCCGGCTGATAGAGCAACGGCAGGTGCGTCGCAAATGGCTCGCTGTTGGCAATGGTTACTAAATTTGCAAAGCTATTGGTATGGAGAAACGCCGCGATCGTCTCAGGACCGTCCTCACGAAAATACGGTGGAGTGTACATAATTAGATTAGCCTCTTCTCAAAGTCGCCCGTCGGGACAGCGGTGCCATCACGACAAACACTCCGCTCGCCGAGGAGCCGAAAGCCGAGGCCCGTGTAGAGCGCGACATTGTCGGTTTTCTGGAGCCGCACGGAGCAGGTGAGCCGTGTCAGCCCTTCTGCTCGTGCCAGAGCCTCCAAGTGCCTGACGAGCTTTTTCGCCAGCCCTTGTCGCCGGTAGTCGGGGTGGACGCAGAGGCGGTGGAAGTAGAGCGCATCGCCCTCAAGCTGGTAGCGGACGCAGGCGAGATAACCTCTCCCCAACCCCTCTCCCGGGCGTTCGTACCTCACTGGGAAAGGGGCTACATCCCCCTCGGGCTCCCCCTTCCCCAGCGAAGAATGAGCGCCCGGGGGAGGGGGCTGGGGGGAGAGGTTACTCGGGGAGAGGTTGGCTACCACCAGTGCCTCCATTCCCCCCGCAAGCTGCGCGGCGATGGCCTCCTCGGTCTCTTTGAGCGCCGTGGAGGTTCCCGGCTCGCGGTCGTACTCAGCGAACGCGGCCTGCGTGAGGGCGTGGATCAGCGCCGGGTCTTGGGTTTTTGCAATCGTTAAATCCATTT
>NZ_JAYUPA010000720.1:0-10569 GCF_043760365.1 Armatimonas sp. | reverse complement strand
GTTTGTGTACTCGCCCTCCATCTCTCGAAGCGCGGTCACCCGGATTGAGTCGCTCGTAACCACCTGGACGACGTTTTCGGAGATCGCGGATCAGGCAGGCGCGTCCCGACGCTATGGCGGCATCCACTTCGAAACCGCCGATATAGAGGGCCGCAAGATGGGGCGCACGATCGGTGAATTGGTCTGGGGCAAGGCACAAGCCTACATCAACGGAACCCTGGACGGCAGCTAGCGCCGATCTCGCACCGGCCCGAGCTCGGTCTTGGCAAAAAGCTCCGCGAAGTCTTGGGAGCCATCATCGAGGCGGGTTTCCATCGTGACGCCGCGCTCCTGAACGGGGATATTGCCCGCCCAGCCATCGTTCCAGGCGGCTTGCCTGAGATTGTTGTAGTGCACCACCCGTCCGCCGGGCCATACCACCGAGAGGATATGGCGCTCCTTGGGGATCTCGTAGGGCGGCTCCATCTTGTACTTGGTGAGTGTACTCTCATCAAACTCAATGCCCAGGCCGGGCGCTTCAGGGACGTGCACAAAGCCGCCAGAGATTTCGAGTGGCGTGGTGAGCAGATCGTCGGCGAAGTTGTTGAGGCAGTTCACGGCGGGCCACTGCGCAAAGGGCAGGACGGCCCCGAGGTGCGCACTCAGCGCGGTCGTGAGGCCCGTGCCGACCATCTGCAAGAAGAACGGCTTCTCAAACGCGGCAGCCAGTGCGCCTTGTCGTAGGATACTCGAAACGCCACCACCGACCACGAAGCCATCGCAGATCTCCTCGCGGGCGGCGCTGGAAAACGGGACGGCACCGAAGTGGTGGGCAATCGGGCGGTTCGTTTTTTGCCGCAGCAGGCGATTCCCCTCCAAATCCCGGTGCGGAATGGGGGACTCATACAGCGCGACGCGCTCGTAGGTGTCCAGCGATTGCAAGACGGGCGCGGCGTTGCTGGCGTTGAGCAGAAACTCGTTCCAGTCTAAGTCTATTTTGAAGTACTCCGGCGACGCGGCGCTGAGCGCCTCCACCTGCGCCCAGACATCCCACCACGGACGCGCCTTCGTTTTGTAGGCCACGTAGCCCGCCGCCATCGCGTCTTTGGCTTCCTCGGCGAGTGCGTCGGGCGGGAAGTCAATTGTCCACCAGGAGATCGGGCACCAGGGACGGACAATCGGCTGGTTGAGCAATTTGTAGACAGGCACGCCGAGGGCTTTTCCCACCACGTCGTAGAGTGCCATCTGCAGGCCCGCCCCGAGCGTGTCATCGCCGAGAAAGTCCGCCGGGTTTTTCCCCTTCACCCGCGCCACGGACTCATCGGTCACACGGCCCCAGGTGTAGTGGGGAAGCGTCTCGCCCCAGCCCACAAAGCCCGCGTCGGTCTCCACCCGGCAGATTTCTACCACTTTCCACTGCCAGACTTCCCGGGCATTCCATTTTTCACAGCGGGGCGTAAACGGCACACAGAGCGTGATGCGCTCGATCTCGGTAATCCTCAGTGACATGGTAAGAGTTTACCTAACTCGCTCTTGTGATGCGATAAAATGGTGCCATGGAAAATACGCATCCAGGGCATCTTTTTTACCAAGACCAGCTACGGCAAAAAGTTGAGACGCTGGAAAACTTGGGTAAGATTATCGCCATTGATCTTGACTCCCATGATTTTGAGATCGCCGATGAGCTTCTGAGCGCTGGTAAACGTCTCCGTGCCCGGCACCCAGAAGCGCGTCTCTGGTGTGAGCGTATCGGCTATGATGCTGTGTTTGCTTTGGGGGCAGGCGAGCTGAGTTTGATCGCCAAATGATGCAGGGCACCGTTACAAAGTACCAGGCACGTCTAACGGTTCCGTTTCTGCTTGTTGGTAAACCGAATCTGGGGATCGAGTTTGTTGTTGATACGGGATTTGCAGGCGAGCTAACCCTGCCTGCATCAGCAGTGGCCGCCCTGGGACTTCCGTTTTTAACCGAGCTGACGGCGAACCTAGCGGATGATTCCGGAGTTCCTGTGAAGGTACATATCGCAACAATTCTCTGGCATGGTCAGGAATGTGAAGTCGCCGTTCTTGCGATGGGAAAGCGCCCCCTGCTAGGCACGGCATTACTTGCAGAATGTGATTTGACCGTTGAGTTTACGGATAGCGGGAGTGTGGTAATCAAGCCACGTCTGTAGACTTATAAGCGTTCTGTTGGGAATTTTGTCAGAGCTGTCTGATACTGTCGCTCCTCGAAACGGAGGGGTGGAACAGGAAGAAAGTCCTTCCAGTCCGGCGGGCAGGCATCAAATCTTTTCCCGCAGTAACAAGGCTCCCGTGCAAAATCCGTCCAGAGAACGGTGCTCTTTTCCCTACGACACGTGGCAGTCAGAGTTAACATGAGAGAGTCTCCAACAATCATAGTTCCCTGTTCTGGCAATCCTACAGGAGACTCGTAGTAGAGATCAATTCGTGGGGCATGCCATTGAGAGGGTTCCGTTCCCAGTAAGATATTGCGCCGAAGCCGGTTCTCTGCCTCAGGAAGCCAGCCTAGCACACCAACGACTTCACGGAATCCTAGATGTTGGGCAAGAGAAACACCTCGGTTAGGCCATCTAGTCCCCGAGCTGGCCCCAGTAGCGGCCCATCCAGTAGGCGAGGAGCCAGTCGGTGGGTTTGTCTTCGCGCTCGCCGTTGCGGCCAATCACGGTTTTATACGGCTCCTGATCCCACATGACGAGGCCCATCTCGCTGCGGGGCAGAATTTTCGTGAGCCGGTCGTCATCGGTGCCGGGCGTGCGCTCGATCTGAATGTCCTCACGGCTGCGGTTGTCTACCGTCCACTCGATCATGTCCAGCGGCCAGTCGCGGAGCGTCTCGACGGCGGGCTCCAGCGGGACGCGCTGGCCGGAGAATTGGTTGTAGACGAAGTCATAAAACGGGATGTGATCACGGCGACAAGTAGCGTGCCACTGGCGGATCGCAGTCAGAGCATAGGGGCGTAGCTGGGGGAAGATCAGATGGTTAAAGAGATTCTGGAAAACCATTCCCAGCAGCTCATCGTTGATGTGCGTCCGCTCCGACGGCGTTTTGTAGGCAAGCTGACGCATGTTTTTATCGTAGCCGTGCTGGGTGATGAGAAGCTGCGCCGCGTCCCTATACTCTTGCTTTTGGGTAACGTGGTAGGCCACGCCTAAGTGCGCCAGAATCTCCGTGGAGTTGCCGAAGCGCTCCTCGTTCCAATTCGGGTCGCCATTTAGGCTCTCCGGCGACCAGTTGCCCCACTGCGTTGATTTTCCGTCAATGTCTTGGAGCACGAAGCCATGATCCACGATCCCCCCGACGATCCGATCCACTAGATCGGCGACGCGCTTTTTTTCGCTCTCATCGGCGGCGAGGTCGTAGTACATCGCGTAGCCGTAGAGGTGGCCGTCTATCTCATCTGAGCTAGCGTCACGCTTCCAAAGCCACTTGCCATCGCCGCTTAAGACCCAGCGCTTCTCGATAGGCTTCTCGCGCGGATTATCGCGCTTCCTCTCCGCCAGCTCTTGGGGCGTGAACGTCCGATCCACTTCGTGGAGCGGAGGCGTGTTGGCGGGAAGCACTGAGCGGGCGATGAAGTGCGGCGTCCCAGTCACTTCCTGCAGGAGCACCATGGCGTTAAACGCAGCACGAGCATTGGCGCGGGCCTCCGGGTTCTTGGTCACGGCGTAGCGTAGCGACTCCACGGCCATGTACATCCCCGTGTGCTCGCCGTCGTTGTCATCATCCTCGATAAAGCTCTCCGACAGATCGCCGCGCTTCTTGAGCACCGCTGGCCCGACCAGACCCGGTGGGCGGATATGCCGCTTACGGACAACATCGAGGAAGTAGTCCGCCTTCTGGGCCAGGGTAAGGCGCTTGCGCCGGATCGCATCCACGCCGCCTGCCGTCGCCACCCACGCCGTACCATCGGGAGCAATTGCTACAGCACGCGCGTCGTCGCTTGCCAGCCAGCGGTGGCTGTGGCGCAGGCTGAATTTCTTTGACTTGCTCTCGTAGCGTGCCACGCCCAGCTTGGTTGCGATCCAGAGCCGCCTGTCTTTGTCCGTGGCGATGGCCCGTGCGTGGCGGTTGGGCAAGCCCTGCGCCACACCGAGGGATTTGACGCGTTTTGTGCCCTGGTAAAAATCCACGCCGCCCGTCGAGCCAATCGCAACCGTTCCATCAGAAAGGGGGGTGAGGCAGTAGATATTGCTACTGAGAAGCTGGTCGGGCGTGCCGAAGCGCAGGGCTGGCTTTTCGTTTTCGGTATTTTGTAGGTACAGACCGCTTGCTGTTCCGATCCAGACATGGCTCGCGTCCATGGGCGCAACGGCACGAATCGCCTGGTGCCAGCCTCCCTTGATCTTCTTCCATCTATCACTGGGACGACGAATCCACACACCTGTTGGTCCGGAGGCGTAGAGGGTACCATCTTTGGCTTGCGCAAGTGCACAGATGAGGCCAACGGGTTCAGACCGGACGGCGCTCTCTCCCTCGATGAAAAACAGCCCCTGCCAGGTTCCGATCCAGAGGGTTCCGTTTGGCTCCGCTAGCAGACAGTGGCACGAGCCCAACGTCTCGCCCTTCGCGTTCCATCCCATCATCGGTGTGCGCCACGTGGAGCCGTCGCGCCAGAAAACACCTGCTCCTGTTGCGCACCAGAGCCGTCCTTGGCTGTCAAAGGCAACCGCACGAACGTCATTTTGTTTCTCGTTGGAGAGAGGAGCCGCCTCGTGCCAGTCTTGCCAGTAGGGAGTGTCCGTGATCGGAATTTGCATGGCAAGCTATTGGCGATTTAGGAGGTACAATCCTGCCATGAAGTACCGCAAAATTGGAAAAACCGACCTGGAAGTTTCTGAGATCAGCTTAGGCTGCTGGACGATGGGGGGCCTGAACTGGGTCAATGGAAACCCCAACGGCTGGGCGAATGTGGACGAGGACGAGATTGTCGCGGGGATCAGGACGGCGCTCGATGCCGGAGTAAACCACTTCGACAACGCTGATGTCTACGGCAACGGCAAAGCCGAGCGGATGCTGGCACGGGCGCTGAAGAAGCTCGGGGTGAAGAGTGAGAGTGTCGTGATCGCCACAAAAATCGGGCACTTTCCCGGCACGGCGGCGCATGCCTACGAACCCGCGCACATTCGGCATCAGTGCGAGCAGAGCTTGATCAATCTCCAGCGCGAGTACATTGATATTTATTACTTCCATCATGGCAGCTTCGGACCGCACTTAGAAGAAGCCGCTGCGACTCTCGATGCACTGGTCGCCGAGGGGAAAGTGCGCGTGAAGGGGCAGAGCGCCTACTCCACGGGTGACTTCGAGAAAGCCATTCCTGTGGTGAAGCCCGCTGCACTTCAGAGCTGGGCACATGCGCTCGACGATCAATTTGTGCGTCCGGGTGCGCATCTTCAAGAACTGATGACAGAGTACGGCTGTACGTTTGTGGCATTCTCGCCGCTTGCCCAGGGACGGCTTCTGGATAAGTTTGACCCGACCAAGCCCCCGACTTTTGAGCCGGGCGATCATCGGCTTGGCAACAAGGCATTTGGCACGGAAGCTATCGAGGCGCTCAAACCCAAGCTGGAGCAGCTAAAAGCCCGCTTTGGGGGCACCATGGAGGATCTTTCTGCCGTGGCGCAGCGCTACATTCTCAACCTCAACAACGTCGCTTGTGTGATCCCGGGCTTCCGCAACGAACGCCAAGTCAAGTGCAACCTTGCCGCCGTAGACCGCGAGCTGAGCGACACTGACATGGACTTTATCCGCGCGACCCTCGTGTAAGTTTCCAGCAAGCCACCGTCACGCTGAGGGCAAGCGCCAGCGCCCCCAGCGTGTCACCTAGTAAGTGCTAGTGTCCATTTCCTATAAAAACTTCGACCAGCGGTAGTCCTTGGGCTTGCTGATTTTCTTCCCGGCCTCTTCAATGGCCATCTCCGCCATCGCGTTCACAATCCAGGCGAAGTTCTCCGGGCCAACGGAGTGGTAGTCGGCATCAGGAGCGGGATTGAGGAAGTCAATGGCGTAAGGAATGCCGTCTTGAACCGCGAACTCCACCGTGTTCATGTCGTAGCCCAGGGCGTTGCAGATCTTGAGGCAGTCGCTTGTGAGGCGATCGTGCATCGCGGGGTCAAGTGGCGGGCCGTCTAAAACGTAGCGGCGCTCGTGGGGGAGCCGTGGGTCGTAGCGCATGATATGGACGTTTTTCTTGCCGATCACGTAGCAGCGGAAGTAGTCCGTGAACTCAACATTGGATTGGAGAGTCATGCATAGATCGCCTGTCTGGTCGTACGCCGAGAAGAACTCCTCGCGCGAGTGCACTTTATAGACATGCTTCCAGCCCCCGCCGGAGTAGGGCTTCAGAAACGCCGGGAAACCGATGTACTCAAAGATCTCCTCAAAGTTCAGCGGATAGAGCAAGTTACGCAGCGACTGACTATTAATATCGGGCGGGTGCTGCTTGTGGGGCAGGAGCGCCGTCTTAGGGATGGCAACTCCGATCTTATGCGCCAGCGCATAATTGAAAAATTTATCGTCCGCAGTCCACCAGAATGGGTTGTTGATCACGTTGACACCTTGCATCACCGCGTGCTTAAGCACGGCGCGGTAGAACGGAACATCCTGTGAGATGCGGTCAATAATCACCCGGTAGTCGTAGAGCTGCTCCATCGTGATCGCACCAATACTCAGGCTCTCCGCCTCAAAATTGCCCGCCCCCAACTCGTTGATCTTTGCCACTAACGCGCCGGGAAACGTGTTCTCCCGGCCATACAAAACCCCAATTTTCTTCATGACAGTTCTCCCAGTGACAATTGTACCGTCTGTTCCTCATTTGGATAGCAAAGCAAATACGTTTCTTGCTTTTCAATGGCAGTACGGATTGTGTAGGGAAAGTGGCCCGAGAAGAACCAGGAGACAAGATCGCTCAGGTAGGCGTAGGCTTTATCGTAGTATTCCTGGCTTAGTATTCCTGGAAACCTAGTCGAGTCCACAGCCGCGAACTGATGGACAAGCCAGAAACCATCGGCGATCCAACGCTCCACTGTTTCGGAAGAACCCACATCGTAGTTGGATTCATGGGTTTCGGCGCACTTGCGCATGGCGACTATCAGACGCGCAAAGGCTTTGATATCCCAGGTGCCGAGGCGAAGCTCCAGCAAAAAATATCTCTCCTCTCCACTGAACTCATAGACAAGGACTTCACGCCATAAGGCCGATTCACGCGGCGGCATAGTCGGTGTAGGGACGGACATTTTCGGGTTGGAATCCAAGGACGATCTCGGTGCGCGGAATGCCCGCTTCGACGAGACGCTCGGCAATCACTGCATCAGTATTGTCTTTTTGTAGCCAGATTTTGCCATCAATGATGTCTAAATGCACTACCGTGTTGTGATAGCGGTGACGTGCTTGCCAGCCGATTGTTACCAGCAAATAATGGTCATTGTGCTCATCAAAAACAGCGAGTGGGGTTAGCTGTGCATCGGGGGTGGAGTAGGGTATTGAGGCGTAGTAGCCCAGAACCTCTTTTATGATCCGACGTTTTTTATCTAAGGCAACCATCTGACAATCTCCTGTGACTCGGGATTAAAAAGAAACAAAGAGAGGGCTTCTTCTTCCAGAACAATCTCGCCCAGTGGTTCCTCGAAAATATCAGCACGATTGTCGGGGATAGCAAGCAAGAGTCGGTACTCTGGGTACTGGCGCTTTAGCACTGCCCGATAGACACGGTACTGACCGACCGCCTCATGTAACTCATTTAATGGCGAAGGGCCACCAAATGTCTTGACCTCTACTGCGATCTTATCACTTCCACGCTCCGCTGTTAAGATGCGTTCGGCACCAAGATCCACGTACATATCGCGCTTGCCTACCGTGAGGCGAAACGGGTCGTGTGTGATTGTCCAACCATCTTTGCGGAGGGCAGTGACAACAGCGTTATGATAGAGGTCTCGTGCAGGCATGGGTTAGAGCCTCAGTCGAGCGAAGTTTTTCTTGCCGACCTGTAACTCGTCGCCGTCCGTGATGGTGATACTTGCCGCCGGATCGGAGAGCTTTTCGCTGTTGATTTTGACACCGCCTTGCTCCACTAAGCGCCGCGCCTCGCCGTTGCTGGGAGCGAAACCTGCGTGTCGGACGAGAGCGACGATGTTTATTGGGTTCTCGGGGACGGTAAGCTCGGGCGCGTCTGAGGGAAACTGCCGGGCGGAGTGGATGCGCTTCCACTCGTCGCTGGCGGCAGCGGCTTCGTCGGTGCCATGGTAGATTGCGACTATCTCACGGGCGAGGCGGTGCTTGGCCTCCATCGGGTTTTGGGCTTTGAGAATCTCCGCAGACTCTGCGGTGGGGACATCGGTGCAGAGCAGGAAGTACATGGACATTTGCGCATCGCCTAGGCTCATGACTTTACTATATTGGGAGAGAGGGGGCTCGGCGATGGCGATGTAGTTGCCGAGGCTCTTGCTCATTTTCTTGATGCCATCGAGACCAACCAAAAGCGGCATGAAGAACCCGATCTGTGGGTCCTGGGCAATCTCCGGGTCGCTCTGGAGCTCGCGGCCCGTGAGGATATTGAAGGTCTGGTCCAGCCCGCCCATCTCCACATCTGCCTGGATCGCTACTGAGTCGTAGCCTTGTGCGAGCGGGTAGAGAAGCTCATGCAGCGAGATAGGCTGATTGGCATCCCAGCGCTTCTTGAAGTCCTCACGGGTGAGCACCTGCGCGACCGTGATCTTGCTGGTGAGCTTGACTAAGTCCGCGAACGAGAGCTTCCCAAGCCACTCCGAGTTAAATCTAACGTCTGTTTTCTCTTTGTCTAGGATCACGGCGAGCTGATCCACGTAGGTGGCCGCGTTCTGGGCGATCTGCTCGCTGGTCAACATCGGACGAGTCGCCGAGCGCCCCGACGGGTCACCAATTAGTGTGGTGTAGTCGCCAATGATAATAGTCACGCGGTGGCCCAGATCCTGGAACTGACGCATCTTGCGCAAGACCACGGCAAAACCCAGGTGAATGTCGGGAGCGGTTGGGTCGAGGCCGAGCTTGACGACCAGCGGTTTTCCCGTCTTGGCGGACTTCTCCAGCTTGGCCTTCAGGCCGTTCTCAGGGACGATAAGGCTCGCGCCGCGCGCGAGTAGTTGCACTTGCTCTTCAATTGTCACGAAGGCATTTTATCGCAGAGAACTGCCTCCAGGAGTTTTTCGCCGCCGAAACGCACGACATCTTGTGTGGGAAGGCCGGTTTGCGCTTCGGTCTGTGCACACGCCGCGCGGGCCTCGTCATCGGTAAGGTGGGCGCAGTTGAGGGCAATCCCGACCACACGCGCCCCAGGGAGGGCTCCTGCTCCTGCACAGACGGCCTCATAGAGAGCGGCGACAGCGCGTAGCGGCGGAATCTTCACCCACGCCGCACGCATCACGGACTCCTGCCCGGCCCGGTGACAGAGAATGAGCTGTGTCGGCATCGAGCCACGGATCAGTGGCAGCCACGCGGTCGAGGCGGGGTGCAGAACAGAACCCTGGCCCTCGATCCAGATCAGCTCGGGGTTGCTTTTTCCTGCCTCCAGAACAGCCCACTCGACACCACCCGATGCGAAGTCTACGCGTACGGCATCCAGAGCTATCCCCGCACCGCTGATGCAGATACCGATCTGCCCCGTGGCAACAAAGGCGCTGGGGATACTGCGCTGTTGCGCGGCTCTGTGGAGCTCTAGGCTGGCAGTCATCTTACCAATCGCCATGTCCGTGCCGACCGTGAGGACGCGCCTTGCGGAAAGCTCCTGCGCCCGACCGAGGCCATTGGGAAGCCCTGGCGGCTCCTGGCGGACGTCCCAGATAAAGGCATTTAGCGTTAGTGCATCCCGAAAGTCCGTTGCTTCTGCCATGCGCTCGTGCAGGCCATTGACCAGCGACATCCCGCCGCGCAGGCCTTGGACTACTTCCTCTCGCCAGTCGCTTGGGAGTATTCCTCCGGCGGGCGCAATCGCGGGCACCAGCGTATCTGCTCCGAGCGCGAGCGCTTCTGCGATCGTGGCAACAATGGGCACCGGAGTCGGGCGGGAGATGCCGGTGAGCGCAGTTAAATCCTGGCCCGCCGTCACTTGATCAATCACACAAGTAACCTGTGAATCGGAGTAGCGGAGCAGGCCAAAGCCCATCTTCCCTGATGTGCCGAGAACGGCATTGTGCATCAGAAGTGCGAGTTTCCGGTTCGATGAAAGCTGCATAGAGGTAGCTTACCACAAGGCGAATTATTTTTGAGTGCGAAGATAGAGTGTTTGCTATTTATTGAAACATAGCATTTAGAATGATGAATTGTATAGTATTACTGTTTTTTTTACTAGGTTTTTCAGGGATAAGCTAAGGTAAAATATTGGGAATAGTGTACAGAGGAGTAGTTTAGTGATAAAAGTAAATCGTCGCGCTTTGATTCTGATGGCAGGGGGGGCTCTCGGACTGCTCACGGGCTGTAGTGGAGCCACTCAGGAGAATGCCCGCTTTCGTGTGGTTCATGCAGCGCCCAGTACCGGAGCGCTGGCAGTGCGCTTCAATGTTGAAGTGGCCGTCAGCTCGCTGGCCTACAAGTCCGCGAGTCG
>NZ_JAYUPA010000719.1:0-3662 GCF_043760365.1 Armatimonas sp. | reverse complement strand
CTCGGAGAGCCCAAGGGTTGCGAGAACCTGTGCTTGCGCCTCGGCGTGAACCGGATCGTACCACTTACCTCGGTGAGATAGCTCTAGGATTGACATTCAGAGTTCTGGAATTCCAAAACTGCCTGGCTTGCTTGTTCGAGAACAGGGACGGGGAGAGTGCCAGGGCCTGCGGAAAAATTATAGATTCGATTCATGGTTTTGTGATCAGGGAAGGTTTAATATTTGGGGCGGGCTTGAGAACGGGCTTACTGCGGTGAACCAGATCGCTCATGGTGACGAACTCGTAGCCTTGTGCCTGTAGTGCTCGAACAATCTCGGGCAGTGCCCTAATGGTGTTCTCGGGGGCATTGTGCAGTAGCAGGATGGAACCCGGTTTCACACGCGGAACGACATAGCGGATGAGGTCCTCGGGGAGGTGTGGGGCGTGCTCAAATTTAAAGCCATCCACGGTCCAGTACGCTCCGTTCATGCCCAGTGTGGAGGCAGCATCGGCGATAGCCCCGTTGAAGTTCCCGCCGGGGGGGCGATAGAACCGTGGACGCTTGCCCGTGATGTCGCGAACCACCACACTCGTGCGGCAGAGCTCTTTGCGAACGTCATCCGGTGTTAGAAACGTCAGGTTGGGGTGGCTGTAGCTGTGATTGGCGATCTCATGCCCCTCGGCGTCCATGCGCAGGATCAGATCCGGGTTCGCCTCCGCACGGGAACCGACAATGAAGAACGTCGCCTTGATATCTAGGTTGCGTAGGGTGTCTAAGAGTGCCGGGGTACGGTACTTGAGCGGATTGGGGCCATCATCCAGGGTGAGCGCGACAAGCTTCTGGGCCGTCTGTCCCCGCCAGTAGCCATTGCCCATGCCCACGTAGCGCTTGTTGTACTGCTTTAGGGAGGCGTAGGCGGAGTGGAACTGCGGGTCAATCGCGACTACGGACTCGATCCGAGCGAGGGCTTCCTCACTGTTTTTATTGCGGACGGCCCACTGGGCAAGTGCATAGTGCGCAGCTTTCCGGCTAGGCTGCGGTGTCAGGAGTGCTAGGAGCCGTGTCTCTAGTGACTCACGCTGCTCGGGCGAGAGCCGCGACAAGGTGCCGGCTGTTTTATTGGCGATCCTGACCACGCGCCGCAGCTCATTCAGGGGCTGGCCCAGGGTGTTACTGGCCGTGATAATCAGCGTGTAGAGGCCATTGGCGAGTCGCCCAGTGTTCCAGGTAGTGACAAAAGGCGGGCTATTGGTCATGGCTGTGTAGCCGCCTGGCACATGGTACGTCACCACTGCGGTACCCTCGGGAACCTTACCCGGTGTGAGGGTGGCCTGGCCGCTGAGGGTCTGCATGTGGGCGATAGGTTGTGGAAGCGGAATGGGAACGAGGCGGCCTGCGCAGCCCTCCGCCATCCGGGTCTCCACAAAGGGCAGAGTCAGGGCGCGGGACTCCTCGCAAGCGTGCCACTCAGGTCGCGCAAGCAGTGCTGTTAGTAGCCTATGGCCTCGCCCGTCGTCGCCCTCGCGAAGCGCCACCATTCCGGCAAGCTCTAACCGAAGCGGATCGGGCTCGTCTGGCTTGACTTCTGCTAGCTCACGGTGAATCGAGCGATCTCCGGTAAGGTAGCGGATATAGAGGCTCAGGTTGGAGTTGTCGGGGGCCAGAGCCGCGGCCCCTGCGCGATCTTTCAGAAGGAGCCGTGCCTGTGCTAGCCCGAGAGGAACCAGTAAATGATTTGGATCTTGTTCCTGCGCACGCCGGAGCGCTTGCTCCGCATTTTTGCCGTCTCCTATATGGAGCGCTAGCACTGCCACTGCCAGTAGCCCACAGAACTCGTTGCTATCGAGCGCGAGCGCCCCGACAAGCGCTGATCGCGCCTGCCCATGCTCACCGGTCTCCAGGTAGGTCACCGCCTCTTCAAGCGCCGCAGGGTAGTCGGTCAGGGGATCCCGCGCCTCGGCGCAAAAAAAAGCCGATTTTGCCATTTCGGAGGCAATTATACCACCTGCTTCAGTTTGGTGCGTTTCCTGCCGATGATCTACGAGGCGCACTCTTGCGCTGAACAGAAGGAAAAGGAACGATGCATCTGAAAAATCTTTTTACCTTGTCTGCTTTGGGGCTGGCTGCTCTTGCAGCCTTGCCTGCGCATGCGCAGGAGCAGAAAGCGAGAAAACATCTGCTTTTAGGCCCGCAGCTTGGTTTTTACACGCCTGCCTCACGGCTCGCACGGGATCGTTTTGGGGGGTCATGGACTAATATCGGTCTTGGTAAAGGCGATGTGGCGGCCCCGAAAGCAAAGGGTGAGGTGAACTTCGATCTGAACTTTATCTCGTCGCGCTCTAAGGAGGCCGAAGTTCTCCTAGCACCCATCGGACTTGTCTACCGCCGGGGAGTCTCGGAGGGTAGGAGCACACGACCCTATTTTGGGGCATCTGTCAACTTACTTGTCACCAACTTCCGCTCCAGCTTTTTGCTGGACAATATCCCGAGCGGCTGGCGCACCGGGACGGGGGGAAGTGTCTTTGGCGGTGTCTCCATGGGGAATCGCTTCTATGTCGAGGGGCGCTACTATGCCTTCAGTAAAGTTCGCAACTTCGATTTCTCTGGGATGAATCTCGGGCTGGGCTGGCGCTTGTAGGGACTTTCTAAAAAACCGAAACCAGCGTCCCCCGTTTTACGTATAGAATTAGTAACGGGGGACGTGGTATTTTTAGACGTTTAGAGATATACTGCGGGACTACTTTGCGATGTTTAGATCACCCTGTCGGGAGCAAGTGAAGGCATGAAGTACAAGCGCTGCTGTGCGTGTGATTACTTTGTAACGACGGCGGATCGTCGCTGTCCAAACTGTGGTATTGCGGACCCCCGCAATGAGCGCCCTGATCGGGGCATTCCCGATATTGTCGCACAGGGCGATACCCTAACCATGGAAACTCCCATGACCGATGGAGCGCGTGCCGCTTTCGGGGGCTTTATTGGTGCCGTGATCGGTGGGTTTCTGATGGCGGGAATGGGAGTCGCGGTCGGAGTCGCCGTGGGAGTTAGCCTGGGAGTTTTGCTCGGAGCTGACAAAGAGTGGGCTCCCCCGGAGCTCTCGCAGCTTGCCAAGCGTGTGATTGACTGTCTGCGCAACGACGAAGAGACGATCCGGCAGCGGCTTAGCGATATTGCCCAGCGTGAGCAGCGCCTGGAAGAGACCCGCCAGCAAGTGGTAACCTCTGTGGGCGATGTCGCCACACAGGAGCGCTGGAGTAAAGTACGCCAGACCATTGACTCCGCCGCGGGCGTGCTCTCTAAACAGCGGGACCGCTACCATGCCAAGCTCTGGGAGATCGCACTGGTGCGCTGGCAAAATGCTCTGGAGCCACTGGCAGCCGATTGGGAGTCGCTGACCCACGAGGGGTGTAATCAACGTCTGCGTCAGTTGGAACGGCTCCGTGCTCAGGGGAAACAGTATCTCGACGACTGGGAGGGGGTGGATCTGACCGATCTGCCCGAAGCACGCCGGTGTCTGGAGCGGCTACGCAATGCCCTGGAGAGCTGCGATCAGCTCCGTGAGGCACTGATTGTTGAGCAGGCTCGTCTTGCTGTGCAGGGAATCGCTCCCGTGGAGGAGGCGCTCACGAGCACACTGGGCACAGGGAACGCCGCCATGCATGCCCTGGATGTCTTCAATGCCCG
>NZ_JAYUPA010000718.1:0-3670 GCF_043760365.1 Armatimonas sp. | reverse complement strand
AAGCCAGGAAGCGCCAATACACTCTCCGCAAACCCCGCATGGCTCGTCGCCAGCATCGTCCCTTGGTTCGTGCGCTCCAGATGGAAAAAGAACGCCTTCCGCAAAACACACTCCGCACTCACCCGAGTCATCGGAATGATGCTGGTAGGCTCCACTTCGACGCGCACCGTCCACGGTGGGACTGTAATGCGTATCTCTTCATGGGTGAAGAAATCTCCTGGTATATATACTCCTGATAAACTATTTGTAGCTTGTAGCCAACTGTTTATGTTTGATGGAGTGTTCAACGTCTGTATTTATTGAATTCGGATAGTTATGTTCCCATCTGCATGATTTCCATCAATGAGATATTCCCAAAAATACAAAGTGTATCTTGTACCTGGTGCTAATCGGGTTGCCTCAAGGGAAATATAATTTGAAACCCAACCTAAAATTTCGCCCTGATTTGGCGCGTTGGCTTCACCATCTCGTATTGTGGAATCTAGTCTTTTATCCCTATCTGTAGCCTTATAGATATACAACTCATCTAATCCAATGTCTACTGGGATTCTATCCACAGGGACGACAGTGGGGGGATCTTCTGTTTTGAATAGATGTATTTTATATTTTTTAGTGTTTGATAAAACGAATTCTCCATTTGTAGAAGGGAGATAAATAGGGGCACGTGTGCTAACTGTAGGATCTTCTTCAACTCTAAATGTTACAGGCACATGTTGGCCAGTAATGGTTCTTAGTGTCTTGATTTCCTTTAATAATCCCTTCATTTTTTCTATTTTATCTTTTTGTGATAGAGGAGGAGTGGGGTCTGTTTTTGGACAACCAAGAATGGACGAACTTGCAATCAGTAGGGTGAGTGTTAGAAATTTAGATGTTTTCATTAGTTTTGCTAATCTGTCTTTCAATATTTTGGAGGAACTCTAGTATATCAAGTTGACTGAAATTTGCGCCCTGCGTGAACAGGTTTTCATACATCGTCGGCTCGGTTATCACTTGGAGTTGTTGTACAAAGGAAGTATACAAATCTGTTGCTTGGTTGTCAAGTGGTTCGCAATTTTTTGCTAGTGAGGAATCAATTTTACCTAATAACGGAATAATCCAAGTTGGATTACCTTCGGTATGGTAAAGTGCTTCCGTAATAACCCATAAGATTCGGGCAGTAAGAAGTTCGTTTTTTAAGCCTGTGGATATTTTAAAAGACTTTAGCGCATTTTTAAATGCTTCTATGTATTCTTTATTTAGATTATTTGCCATTCCTAAATTTATATACAGTATGAGTACGCTATTTTTGTCTTCGATTTTATTGATTAAAGGCAAAATGCTTTGGAATATTTTCTTTGATTTTTCAGGTAGATTTGTTTTTAGATATGTTGCTCCTATGTTAAGGGAAATCAGAAACACTCGATTTTCATCATTGATTTTTTTGTAGTAATGCAGAGACTCGTCCAAAGATTGGATCGCATTTTTGAAATCGCCTTTTTTACTGGAATTAATGCCTAAATTGCTTACCGTAATTGCAATATCTGATTGCATGTCGAGCTGTTTGAATAATTGATAAGATTTTTGAAGATATATTTCAGCCTCGTCGTATAAATGAAGCTGGGTTGCTAAAATACCTGATGCGCGAAACGATTTGGCGCGTGTTTTTGCAGTGCATAGGGGAAACGAGTTAAGGAGTTGCTGGAGATAGTGTTTCCCTTCTACTAGATAGCCACGTACTAACCAGAACCAGAGAACAGCGCTGCTAAGACGCAGGGCAAGTTCGATGTTTTCGGGCTTGGTCAGGGCAGCACGGAGGTTGGGGTGCTCCTCTTCCAGACGCTCCAGCCACTCTTTCTGGTTGGGGCCACGCAGGTGGGGCTCGGCTTCTTCGGCGAGGGCGGTGAAGAACTCCAGGTGGCGCAGGCGGAAAACAGGCAGCTCGTTGGCCTCTTTGAGCTTCTCCAGGCCGTACTCACGCACCGTTTCCAGCAGACGATAGCGATTTGCCAACGTGCTGTCGCGTAGGAGGATGGACTTGCGCACCAAGCCGCGAAGTGCTCGCAAAGCACTGTGGGAAGGCAAGAGTTCATCCGTGCAGACGGCTGCCGCTGCTTCTTGGGTGAAGCTACCCGCAAAGACGGAGATCCGTCGCCAGAGAGTTTGCTCCGCCACCGTCAGCAGGCCATAACTCCAGTCCATCGTTCCCCGCAGGGTGCGCTGGCGCTCCGGTGCGGTCGGGTCTACCGATTCAAGAAACTCCTCGTCGAGAAGGTGCTTATCAATCTGCTCAGGCGAGAGCGCACTCATCCAGGCCGCTGCAAGCTCCATCGCTAGTGGGATGCCGTCCAGACGGCGGCAGATTCGAGCGAGGCAGGGGCCGTTAGCCGCAGTCAGTCGGAAACCCGGAGACACCGCCGCTGCTCGCTCCACAAAGAGCTGGATTGCCTCGTAGCGCATCAAACGGCTCGGCGGGGGAACCTCTTTCGGCGGGGTGACACTCTCGGGTGGCAGAGCCAGTCCGGGCAAGGGCCAGGCCACTTCCCCAGTAAGCCCTAGTGCCTCGCGGCTCGTGGCAAGAATCGTGACTTCCGAAGAGTGCACCAGAACTTGCTGGGCAAAGCGTGCCGCGGCACCGACCAAGTGCTCGCAGTTGTCCAGAATCAGGAGAGCCTGCCGAGGTGCCAGGTGAGAGAGCAGTGTCTCCATCAGATCAGCTCCAGTGTCCTCCCGCACCCGGAGCGCCGCCGCGACCGCCCGCGCAAACAGGGCTTCGTCGGCCACGGGAGCCAGATCTACGAACCAGACCCCGCCGGGATAGCGTGTCAGCAGCTCATCGCCCACTTTGAGCGACAGGCGTGTTTTACCATTACCACCCGCCCCCAGAATCGTTAGCAGACGGGTTTGTAAGAGCAATCGCTCGACATCCACACACTCTTTTTCACGTCCGATAAACGTCGTGAGGGTGCGCGGCAAGTTATGGGGCGGCAAGGAAGCACTGGCAAACGGAGGGAACTCAGTGGGCAGACCCGGGATCATCAGCTGGAAGAGGCGCTCCGGGGACTCCATACTCCGAATTTGGTACTCCCCAAGATTTTTTAGATGATCTGTGGCAGCAGGCTCCGCCTCCTCAACGAGACGTGCGCTGGTCTCCGTGAGGACGAGCTGAGTGCCATGACTAAACTCAAGTACCCGTGAGGCTCGGCTTAAAACCAGTCCGAAATAGTCGTCGTCTCGGTGTTGTGCCTCACCTGTGCTGAGGACGGTACGGATTTGAAAAGTCTCTCCAAACTCCTGGAAGAGCATCTGCTGGAGAGTGACCGCCATGTCACGCGCTGCCAGCGCAGTAGGAAATGCGATGAAGAAGCCATCACCTCGGTTCTTGAAATCGTCGCCGCCAAAGCGCTGGGCAAGCTCTCGAACAAGACCATCATGCCGGATAAGTCGCTCACGCATGAGAGCACCATTCTCTTGCCATAGTCGGGTGCTCCCGACGATGTCTGTGCAGAGGAAAGTAAACGTTCGCACAGTGGGTTCGTTTTCTTGCGGCATAGCACTAGTATAGCTGTAAATCCTATTGCAGGGAAGAGGTGGGTATGGTAAAATCTCCTTCGCGCCGACGTGGCTCAGTGGTAGAGCAGCTGTTTCGTAAACAGCAGGTCACCGGTTCGAACCCGGTCGTCGGCTTCACGGC
>NZ_JAYUPA010000717.1:0-3673 GCF_043760365.1 Armatimonas sp. | reverse complement strand
GGGGAAAGCTCATGTCGATCTTACCTACAGGTAGCTCTCGCACACAGGAGTTGCAGAGCCAGCGTGATTCTCAAGCGTTTCAGCACCGCGCTTGGAGTGTAGAGCAGGCAGCTCGCACCGAAGCGTGGCAGAGTCAGAATCGGGAAGCACTAGAAGCGCTCCGTGTACATAGCCACCAGCAGGGAATGGAAGTCCGTTTGCATGTGATGCCACAGAGCAACCGGATTGTTCTTCGTTTTGTTGATCCTTCGTCGGGGCAGGTGATTCGCGAGTTCCCCTCTGAGGGGCTTGCCCAGGCGCTTGCTGAGCTTCAACAGAAATTTATTTCCAAAAGTGATGAATTAGCCGTTGTGGATCAGTGCGTTTAATCCGAATAAAGTAGAGAGAGTAAACGGGGAACCTATGCTGCGAAATACAACCAATATAAGTGGGCTTGTTTCAGGGATTGATGTTGAGTCTATCATCGCTAAACTTTCTGAGGTTGAGTCCAGGGTGACACAGAGTTATTCCACTCAGCAGTCCAAACTCCTTGCCCGTCAGCGGGCTTACCAGGATGCCAATACCCGCATGGCAGCCTTCAAGGATGCAGCTACCAAGCTTAGTGGAGCATCTTTCTTTAATATCCGCAAAGCCACCGTAGATAACACCAGTGCAACCGTCACCGCGCAGGGAGGCGCTGTGCCGGGGCAGTATGGCTTTACAGTGAACACTCTCGCACAGTCGCATCAGGTAGCCAGTCAGAGCTACAGCGACCTCACTGCAACCAGCTTAGGAGTCGGTGAGGTCTCCATTGTTGCTGCTGGAGAGACCACCACTGTCACGCTGGATGCAAGCAACAATACACTGGGGGGGCTGCGTGATTCCATTAACGCTGCCAATACTAATGTCCGCGCCTCTATTATCCAGGATAGTGCCTCGTCCTACCGCCTGATGCTCTCTAGTAAAGAGACAGGCGAGTCCAATGCGATGACCGTGACAACCTCGCTCAGTGGCGGCACAGATCCTAGCTTTACCACTCTCCAGGCTGCCCAGAATGCGCAGGTCACGCTGGGAAGTGGACCGGGAGCGATTGTCGCCACCCGCGCCTCGAATACTCTGAGTGATGTGATTCCCGGAGTGACGGTTAATATTGCGTCGGTTGCGGAAAATACCCGCTTAAATATCTCCATTTCCCAGGATACGTTGGCAATAGAGGAAGGTGCGAAGGCCTTCGTTGATCAGTATAACAACCTGGAGAACTTCATTACTCAGCAGTTTAAGTTCGACGCGGAGACGGGCAAAGGTGGGACGTTGCTGGGAGACTTTACTCTACGGGGCATTCAGTCCGAGGTACAGAATGTTATCTCCAGTGCTGTCTCAGGAGTCTCGGGTGGGCTGAGCAGCTTGGCCGATGTGGGAATCAGCACCGGAGCCGATGGAAAACTCTCACTGGACTCTGCGATGTTCCAGGCAAAGCTTGCGGCAAATCCCGAGGGGATCTCACGGCTTTTTGCGCTGACGGGCAGTAGCACTAATGCAGGTGTTCAGTTTAGTGGAGCGACTACCGATACAGATACGGGGGGGACGGCGTATGCGGTCAATATTACTCAGATTGCCCTCCAGGCACGGGTGACGGCAGGAGCTGCTCAGGCGGCACCGCTCACAGCAGACGAAACGCTAACTATCAACGGGGTGGGAATTAGTCTTACTGCTGGCATGTCACGGAGCGACATCGTGAGCGCGATCAATGCACGCAGCAGTACGACCGGGACGATTGCACGTGCGACCGCAGCCGATGGCACAGGAACCGGCAACTACATTAGCCTTTTCTCTAGCACCTACGGCGACTCCGCGAGTATTAGCGTGGTTTCCAGTCTCTCCCTTGGCACGGATACTTCCGGCTTTGGAAATGTCACTGCCACTGAGGACAGCCCCAATGGGGAGTCCGGTTCTGGTACCGGAAATGCGGGACAGAGCGTGGCGGGAACCATCAACGGGGAAGCTGCAACAGGCTCCGGGCAGACTCTTACAGGAAATACGGGCAATGCCCACACCAGTGGGCTACGGCTACGGGTTACCTCGGGGAGCACGGGTGCCCTGGGAAGTGTCAAAGCCTTTAGTGGGATAGCCCATCAGACAGAGCGAGCGGTCAATCAGCTCACTGATACTATAAGTGGACCCATTAAGACTGAAACGGACTCGCTTCAGGATCGAATTGATGATTTGCAAAAAGTAATTGACAAACTCAATGATCAAGTGGAGCGTAATGCTCAAAGTTTGCGCGCGCGATTCAATCGTATGGAGACAACCATAAACAGATTGCAAAATCAGTCTCAAACTTTACTGTCACAGCTAAACAAAAATAATTCAAGTAATAATTAACGATCAGACGGAGTGAAAAGGATGACACTATGGTAGGTAGTTATGCACGGTCTCAGTATCAAGAAATGCAGGTTCAGACAACCCCAGAACGACTGGTGGTCATGCTCTACGATGGCGCGATCTTCGCACTGGAGCGAGCACTAGGAGCCATGCGTCAGGGTGACATAAAGCTTCAAGCAGCCAGTATCACTAAGGCGGAGGAGATCATCTGCCATTTGATGGGAACGCTGAATATGAGCGCGGGGCCGATTGCCTACGATTTGGATAAGATTTACCGCGGCTGTCTGGTGAGCCTGCTCACGGCGCACACCTACGACGATATTTCCGGGGTTCAAGAGGTCGCCGGAGCTCTGAGTAATCTACGTGAAGGATGGGCGGAGGCGGAGCGAAAGCTGGCCATAGAGCGCTTGAACCCAACGGCATCTCTGGTAGGAGCCAGTGCGTAGTGGAATCTTTACAAGGCATTGTGGATAGCCTTCTTGTACTCTCTGGTCGCTTACGCCGTGCCTTGGAGCAAGATCAACAGTCTCTTATCGCTACACTACTTACAGAGCGACAAGGGCAGCTTCAGGCACTGGGTGAGGCACTCCAGGGAGGTCTGTATCTCTCCGCCGAGCTTGAGCATGTACTACGTGAGGCGGATATTGCTCTCAATGAAGCCGCGCGGAGTGAACAAGCCGAGCTGGGGCGAGAAATGGCGGCACTGCAACGACAGCAGAAAGCAAGTTTTGCCTACAGAACAAAGGCTCCTGCAACTTTTCTAGATCAGCTGAGCTAGCACTCTCTATTCTTATTTTTTCTGAAAACCTCGATCCAGACGGATCGGGGTTTCGTGTTTTTAACATGTCTCCAGCTCTGTAGCCACCCACTGAAAGTGGGCGTCTGAGGGCCTGCTGCCAAAAAGTCGCTCCGCGACTACCTATCTCCTAAGTTCTCAGTCACGGAGCGACTTCGTAGCCGAGGCACGAGGCTCCTAGACGCCGATTTCAATCGGCTGCTAACAATTCGTGCAAAAAATTCTGTTAGATAATTTTTCAAAAAAGTTAAAATTGCCCCTTAAGTTAGGCTCGATTAGTTACCGATACTCTTTGTGACGGTGCAATAAACTAGAGGTCGTAAAGATTATTAGACTTGCAGTGTCATGGCAGGATGCCAGCCGGAGAGGAGTCTGTTTCTAAAGACAGAGGACGCTACCGGTCTTTCATGGAGGATCTTTATTATGTCAATGGTTGTCAACTTCAACGCTGCCGCTACCAATGCGCAGCGAAGCCTCGGTATGACAAGCAAGAGCCTGAACCAGTCTATTCAGCGC
>NZ_JAYUPA010000716.1:0-10614 GCF_043760365.1 Armatimonas sp. | reverse complement strand
TCTTCCAGAAGAGGGAAAAGCTTCTCTCGGACTTGTTTCCAGTAAGGGGCAAGCAGGTACTCGCCCTCTGTGCCTTGCTCAGCAGGTATAATCTTGTGACTGACGTTCTGAGTGGTTTGGTTTGTCACATCTCCTTATCGGTTCGGAACGTCAGCTACCTTCGGAACGTCAGCTACCTCTCGAAAATTCTGCCCGAAGGCGCGCCTACGTGATTCGTGCAAAAGGCTCTACCTGGGTAAAATAGCACCATGGCAACTATCAACTGGCCGCAGTTTCGTGGTCCTGGCGCAAGTGGAGTCGCAGTGGGAAGCAAGCTTCCCACCACCTGGAATGTCGAGGAGAAGAAAAATCTTCTCTTTAAGACCCCTCTGCCGGGCCTGGGTCACTCCAGCCCGATTGTCTGGGGCGAGAAGGTCTTTGTGACGGCGGCGCTGAGCCCGAAAAACAACGACTTAAAAGTGGGGATCTACGGTGAGATCGCCTCGGTAGAAGATGACTCCGAACACGAGTGGCGCATCTACTGTGTTCATAAGCGCTCCGGGAAGATTCTCTGGCAGAAGACCGCGCACAAGGGCGTGCCTAAAGTCAAGCGCCACACCAAGGCCACGCAGGCCAGCGCGACCATGGCAACCGATGGCAAGCGGGTTTTAGCGTTCTTTGGCTCCGAGGGGCTATTTTGCTACGACCTAGCGGGCAAGTTGCTCTGGAAGCGCGATCTGGGGATTCTGGACTCGGGTTTCTACATGGTGCCCACCGCGCAATGGGGTTGGGCCAGCTCCCCGATCTTCGCCGACGGCAAGATTATTGTCCAGTGCGACATCCAGAAAGGCTCGTTTGTGGCCGCGCTCGATCCCGCGACGGGCAAAGATCTCTGGCGCACGCCGCGCACGGAAGTGCCCACTTGGTCCACTCCGACACTCTGCACCGTGGGCGGCAAGGCACAGATCGTGTGTAACGGCTGGAAGCATATCGGCGGCTACGATCTTAAAACGGGCAAGTCGCTCTGGAAGCTCACCGGGGGCGGCGATATCCCTGTTCCCACGCCTATTGTTGGGCAGGGGCTGATCTTTATCACCAATGCCCACGGCAGGCAAGCCCCCATCTATGCCATCCGTCCCACTGCCATCGGCGAGATCATCTTACCCCCTGAGAACATGGGTAGCCTGCACTTTGGCTGGGGGGTTGTGCGCGGAGGTGCCTACATGCAGACGCCCTTGGTGCTGGGGCCACATCTCTATGTGTGCAACGATGCCGGTATTCTCAGTTGCTACGAGGCTCAGTCCGGCCAGCGTCTCTACCAGGAGCGCATGGGCACGGGCCGCACGGGCTTCAGTGCCTCCGCCGTGGCCGCTGAGGGGAAGATTTACTACACCAGCGAGGAGGGCGAGATATTCGTAGTGCAGGCGGGGGCAACGTTCAAGCTTCTCTCTCAAAACCCGATGGGCGAGGTCTGCATGGCCACTCCCGCCATCTCCGAGAACGCACTCTACTTCCACACCCAGGGCCATTTAGTCGGGATCGGGGCCGAAGATAGGGGTTTCTAGGACTTCGGCAAATGTGGTCTGCCGAAAGACCCGCTCTACCTGCGCGAGCGTGTCGTCCATACGCTGGTGTAGGTTGCACAGATGCTGCGCGTGCTGAGGCAAGTCCAGAGGACAGGTTTTGATACGCTGGATCGGGTCAACGGCCTGAATAATATCAAAGACGCAGAGCTGATCCGTGGGTCGCTCTAGGTGAAAGCCGCCGTGCAGGCCGCGCTGGGAAACCACCAGCCCCGTTTTCGCAAGGCTCTGCAGCACCTTGGAGAGATAGCTGGGAGGCACTTTGGTGGCCGCTGCGATCTGCGCCACCGTCCGTGGCTCTCCCTGCTCCGCCAGATACGCCACGGCACGAAGAGCATACTCGGCTGTCTGGGAAAACATAGCCAAGTGTACCACAGGCGCTTTTTAGACGATCTGGAACTCTAGCAGCTTACCCGCCAGCGCGTGGGCGACATCAGTGCGAACGAGAATATGATCCGGGCCGTAGTCTACCGAGTGCACGACGCCGAACTCATGGCACTGTGCCACTAGCTCGGAGCGACTGTAGGGAATCGCGACCAGCATGGTCTGCACCAGCTCTTTAATGGTGTCCGAGATACGGTCCATGAGGTGCGTGAGCCCCTGGGACTTGGCGGCGGAGATGTAGCAGGAGTTGGGGGTTGATGCAACCAGGTGACGGAGCGCAAGCGGATCCTCGACCAGATCGCTCTTGTTAAAAACCGTCAGGATCGGCTTGCCCTGCGCACCCAGTGCCTCCAGTGTCTCCAGAACCGTGTCGCGGTGGCGGTCGGCCTCAGGGCTGCTGATGTCCACCATGTGAATCAGAAAGTCCGCCTCGATGGTCTCCTCAAGAGTCGCACGAAACGCCGCCACGAGGTCGTGGGGGAGATTTCGGATAAAGCCCACGGTGTCGGTGAGCAGAATCCCCCGCCCATCGGGCAAGATCACCCGGCGCGTGGTGGGGTCCAGAGTAGAAAAGAGCATCTTGTCGGCGAGCACATCGGAGCCGGAGAGCAGGTTGAGCAGAGTGGACTTGCCCGCCGACGTGTACCCGACCAGAGCTGCCGACGGGAACGGCAGCTTGCGCCGGGCGACGCGCTGCTGGCGGCGGGTCTTCTTGACCTCTTCTAGCTCGTTTTTCAGCTCGGCGATCTGCTCACGGATTTTACGTTTGTCGAGCGAGACCTTGCTCTCCCCGCCACCGCCACGCACCCCGATACCGCCCTGCTGGCGCTCGAACTTGGTGTAGAGCAGCCCCACACGCGGCAGGGAGTAGGTAAGCTGGGCCAGCTCGACTTGTAGATTGCCCTCACGGGTGCGGGCACGCTGGGCAAAAATATCGAGAATGAGCTGGGTGCGATCCATCACCCGGCACTTGAGCGTGATCTCTAAGTTGCGCTGCTGGGTCGGGGAGAGTTCATTGTCGAAGATCACGACAGTCGGCTCCAGCTCCGCCACCAGGGTGTAGAGTTCATCGGCCTTCCCGTGCCCGATCAGAAACGCCGGATCGGGGTTGCGCTTGCGCTGGTCGAAGCGCTCGATCACCCGGATATTGGCCGTGCTCGCCAGCTCCGTGAGCTCATCGAGACGCACCTCGATACTATCAAGATGCTCACCGGTCTCCAGCGCCACGAGGACAGCGCACTCCTCGGTCACGTTCTCATGAAATATATTGGTATTGGACATGTAGTACTTACTGTATCGCAAGCGGGAAGCCTGTGCTAAATGCCCTCCCCTCACACGCACCTCTCACCACAAAAATCGCCACTCTGCGCTTTCCGTCTGAGAACACAATTTGGGAGTACGAAACAAACTGCACGCAATTAGAAAGAAGTAGAGTAATGACAGAGAACGAAATCCCCCACTCCCCCATTGTCTCCCACGACGAATGGCTTACCCAGCGCGAGGCGCTTCTGCTTGAGGAGAAAGCACACACCCGCGAGGGTGATCGTCTTGCTGCGGTGCGACGACGGCTCCCGATGGTGAAGCTAGAAAAAGAGTATGTCTTTGACGGCCCCAATGGCAAACTCGGACTCGTAGATTTATTTGAGGGCAAGCGCCAGCTAATAACCTACCACTTCATGTTCGGCCCCGACTGGGAGAAAGGCTGCCCCGGCTGCACGGGCTTTGTAGACACCATCGCGGATCTTTCCCTGCTGGGCAAGCGCGACACGGCATTTGTCCTCGTCTCCCGTGCCCCATTTACCAAGCTCGATGCCTGGAAGCAAGAGCGCGGCTGGAGCATCCCCTGGTACTCGTCGTTTGAGAGCGAGTTCAACTACGACTTCCGCGTCTCCGACGACAAAGGCGAGGGCTCCGGCCTCAGCGTCTTCTTCCGGCTCGGCGATGACGTCTACCATACCTACTCCACCTACGGTCGGGGCGTCGAGAACCTCGTCCACACCTACCCGCTTCTGGATGTCACGCCCTACGGCAGGCAAGAGGACTTCGAGGATTCCCCCGCAGGCTGGCCACAAAAACCAACCTACGGCTAGGAGGCTCAGTTATCTCAGCTCGATCACGTCCCCGTAAGCGGGGACGGTAACACTCCAGCCGAAGCGCTCTTTGATGTGCTCGGCCATAGCGGCGGCGGCTTCCGGCTCGCCATGGGTGATGTAGACCTGGCGGGGGGCGTTGCGTCCCAGCGGTGCGAGCCAGGTGAGAAGCTCGTTGTAGTCCGCATGGGCGGAGAAGCCGCCGATTTTTTTGATGCGGCAGCGCACCGGGAACCACTCCTTGAAGATCTTTATTTCCGGCTCGCCATCTAAGATCCGCCGCCCCGTCGTACCCGCAGCCTGAAATCCCACAAAGCAGATCGTCGCCTCGGGGTTGGAGACCATCTGGCGGGCATGGTGCATCACGCGCCCCCCGGTCATCATGCCGCTGGCGGAGACGATCACCCGAGCGCCGGTTTCCTCGTTGAGCCTGCGGGATTCCTCACGGCTCGATGAGAATCCCATGGACTTTGTGCGCAGCGGGTTGCGCCGTGCGGCCGTAATCTCCCGGGTATCGTCGTCGTGCTCCTCCACCATCTTGAGGTAGGCTTGTGTCGCCTCCGCCGCCATCGGGGAGTCGGCGCGAACGGCCACAATGGGAATCTCTCCGGCATCTTCCAGCTCACGGATATGGTAGAGAATGTCCTGAGTGCGGCCCACGGAGAACGCGGGAATCAGCACGGGGGCATCGCGCTCGTGGGCGTCTTTGATGACCTCGGCAAGCTGCTGACGCGGGTCTTCGTCTTCGTGCAGCCTATCCCCGTAGGTGGACTCCACTAACACATAGTCGGCGGGTGGCGGCGTGACGGGATCGCGCAGAACCGGCTGATCGCAGCGGCCGACATCGCCCGAAAAGAGAATACTGCGCTGCTGTCCCTCTGCGCCCGCCCCGCTCACCTCCACCCGAAGCGAACGCGCCCCGAGCATGTGCCCCGCGGGCCACCACTGCACGCGGATATCGCTGGTAACTTGGAAACCCTCCGTGCCCGCCTTCTGCGGCTGAAAGAGCTTCATCGTGCGCTTCACATCGGTGCGGTCGTAGAGCGGCACGGCGGGGTGGTGTGCCGTGAGTCCTTTTTTATTGCGCCAGTCCGCCTCCTCCTCTTGCAGCTCCGCTGAGTCTTCGAGAATAATGCGTGCCAGCTCCCCCGTGGCGCGGGTGCAGTAGACCATGCCCTTGAAGCCATTCTTCACCAGTGCCGGAAGATAGCCCACATGGTCGGTGTGCGCATGGGTCAGCACCACGGCATCTACCGTCGTCGGGTCAAAAGGCGGTGCCTGCCAGTTACGATCCCGAAGCTCCTTGAGACCCTGGAAAAGCCCACAGTCAATCAAAACTTTGCTGTTTTTAGTCTCGATCAGATACTTAGAGCCGGTGACAGTGCCCACGCCGCCCCAAAAAGTGAGTGTCGCAATCTGCGGGTTTTGCGTCTTCGCATGTTGAATTCGTGCCATGCTTAGAGTGTACCCTAACCCTCAGGCCGAGCAACCCGTGCGACAATCTCTTGCTCGCGCTCTAGCAGCCAGGGCTCCGTGAGGCGTAGTGAGAGAAAATAGAGGCCCACGGCGTAGCCAAGCGCCACGGGGACAGTCAGTGGCAGCCAGCTCGTCCCGATCCAGAAGTGCGGCACGAGCACGGCGGCTAGAATGGGCGCATAGAGTACCAGTGCCGCCAAGCTGATTCCCAGGCTCGCGAAGCCATATCCCACTCCCCCACTGCTCTGCCGCGCCTTGAATCCTTGCGTACTGACCCGGTACGGGATCATCACGGAGACCGCATTGCCCACAGCAGTCATGAGCACGGAGGCACCCAGCATCCACGGCAGCAAGATAGGGAGCATGTCAAGACGCTTGAGGGTTGCACAGAGTACGATCACGGCAGCAAGATTCAAAGGTAGGAGCGCCGAGAGATTTGCAAGATTCTTCCCGATCAGTAGCTCGCGACGGCGTACGGGAAAGGCAAAAAGCAGAGTGGCCGCATTCGCCTCGGGGCCGAAGATGTTGTAGGACAGAATGCTCTGCTGAAACAGTGTCAGTGAGGTCGCCAGCCAGAGAGCCATCGTCGTGCGCGCCTCAGTGAATCCCAGGCCATCTGCCGCGTCGTTCTTCCCCCGACTGAAGGCCATGAACGCCCCGAACCCCAGCATGTAGACAAAATTCATCGCCATGAGCCGAAAGTACGGATCGCGAGTAAAGACGTACCACTCTTTCTGGAAGACCGCCTGAACCACGCCTCCCCTCCCCCTGCTCCCTGCCCGGCGGGGGGCTAGGGGGGGGGGCTGTGGGGCGGGAACACCGACGGCTTCCCCTTCGTAGGCCTTGCTCACCAGCCAGGAAGAGACCATAAAAGTAACCACGGTAATGAGCCCCAGTGCCCCCAGATAGGCAATCCCAAGCGGCCACAAGCCCTTCATCCCCGCCCCAACGGCGCGGGCGGCGAGGCCCGGCGGAAGAAAGCTGAGCACATCCCAGGTCATGCTTCCAAGAAAGGCCGTCCAGTTCGTCTTTCCCGCACTCCGCCCAATATTCTGCATCCCGAACTGCCAGGTCATCCAGAACAGCGGCACAATCAGCAGCGCCACATCGCGCCACTTTCGGCTCTGGAGCACCCCCTGAAGTGCGAGAGTAACACCTTGGCTGGCGGCGAGTGTCTGAAAGAGAAAGAGCGGCATGACAATCACGGCGATCAGTGCCCCCGCAAGGCCATGAAACGCCGCACCAACAATCACCGCAAGCAGCGTCGGGATGAGAAGAATTGTCGTCAAGTCTAGCAAGCATCCGGCGATCGCTCCCAGAAAGAGCTTGCGCACCGGCACCGGGTAGACAAAGAGCCGCGTGATGTCCTGCGCCTCGTTGAGCTGGAAGCCCAGCACGGGCCCGATTGTCCAGATCGCGGCCACGAGCAGTAGCGCCCCCCGCAGAGCGTTCTCCCCGAGGGGTATATCTAGCTTCACGAGCCCAAAGCCGAGGCCGCCCGCCAGCGCCAGCGCGTAGGGTCCCACAATAAGCATCCCAATAATCGAGCCGATCAGCGTGCTCCGGCTCCGGGTAAAGCCCCGCAACGTGAGCTTCCAGCGCAGCCACAGAAGCTGCCTCAGAGCCATTTGAGAGTCTCGGTGCTGATGGCCTCCGGGGAGACGAGCTTGAGAAAAACATCTTCCAGAGCGCCGTCTTCACCCGCTTGCTCACGCAGCTCAGCGATCGTGCCCTGACCGACCAGCTTGCCTTTTTGAATGATCGCAATGCGGGTGCAGAGCCGCTCGACCACTTCCATCACGTGCGATGTAAAAAAAATCGTCGTGCCATGCTCCGTGAGCGTATTGAGTACCCCCCGGATGGCGCGCACCGAGATCGGGTCAATGCCATTAAACGGCTCGTCCAGAAAGAGCACACGGGGCCGATGAATCAGCGCGGCCGCCAGCGCGACTTTCTTTTTCATGCCCATCGAGTAGTCCACGATAAGCTTATCCGCATCCGCTGTCAGCTCCATCACGCCCAGCAGGTCTTGGGTGCGCTCCTCGGTCTCGGTGCGCCCCAGGCCGTACATCTGGCCCGCAAAAAGCAGCATCTCCCGCGCCGTGAGCCGCTCGTAGAGGCTGGTTTCCTCAGGGAGAATCCCAATCACGCGCTTTACCTCAAGCGGCTGACTTGCCATGTCGTAGCCCGCCACCCGTATCTGCCCCTGTGTAGGCCGTAGCATCCCCGTGAGCATTTTAATCGTAGTGGACTTGCCCGCGCCGTTGGGACCTAGAAATCCGTAAAACTCTCCCTCACCCACATCAAGATCAATTCCATCAACGGCCCGCTGCTTGCCGTAGTCTTTGATCAGGCCACGCGCTTGAATACTAATCTGCATGCTGTTAAAGAGTCTCAGGGAGAGACATTCGTTGCAGGCGTTTTGCGTGCACGGGATGCTGGGCATGCTTGCGAAAGCCTTTGAGTTCAACACTACCATCAGCGAAAATACTTAAAGCGCTGTAGCCACTACTCTCCGGCCCACTTCCCTCAACCATCGCGGCGAGGGTGAGATAGGGAATCCCATTGATCATCGTCTGATCGTTGCCATGGCTATGGCCCATAAAGACCGCACTGACTTTCTTACTCTGCTCCAGAATCTGCCGCACTTCAGAAGCGCTCTTGATGGTGTAGTGATTGCCCGGAGGCGTGTCGAGGCGCTGGTGCACAAAGATAACCACCGGACCGCTTGCTTTTTTGAGGGTTGTCTTTAACCACTGCCGTTGCGCCGGAGGAATCTCCGTATCGCTCCACTCAAAGGGTTCCTCGCCGTAGGCCACGCCATCCGAGCGAAAGCAGGCATCCAGAAAGATTAGGTGAACTCCCTTGCGCTTCAGGGAGTAGTAGGATCTTTTCTGGCCCACAATCTCCAGAAACTCTCGCTTTTTCAGGGTCGTGACACAGTGGTTTCCAAAGACATAGTGCCGCTCGGGAGCCATTGCCGTAAAAACCATGTTGATGCGCTTCAGATACTCACGCTCCTGAACCAGATCGGGTTTCCGACGAGCATCAATCAGATCCCCTAGTTCCACGGCAATATCTACTTTTTCCTCACGGAGAACGCACGCCGCTTCTTCCAACTTTGTGAGAGATTCCTGATAGTAGCGGTTCGCACGCGGAAAAGCATCGGCGTAGTGTACGTCTGTCACCAGCCCGACGGTTAGGAGCAGCTTTGCCTCATTCATACCGCCAGTTTACGCCGCTTTTTTCCCCGAAACCACTTTCAACGCACTACGACGGCTTTCTTTAAGAGCCCTGTCCGGCTCCAGAGTCTGCCCCCCTGCCATAAAGCGAAGCTTACGGTCGGTCTTGTCCTGGTACATGCGCTGATCCGCCGCCGAGAGCAGTGTGGCACAGTCGCTCCCGTCGTGAGGAAAGCAGGAAGTGCCGATGCTAACTCCGAGCCGCAGAGCACCCAGACGCGGGTGCAGCAGTCCGGGGTCGTAGGAGGTGATCGCGGCACGCACACGCTCCGCAATACGCTCCGCCTCCGCCATAGTAGCATCCTCTAAAATCAGCAGGAACTCATCTCCCCCGTACCGCGAGACAATATCCTGCTCCTTCACCGCGCCTCGCAGAAGTCCCGCCAGATCGCGAAGGACATCATCGCCACGCGAGTGGCCAAAGTTATCATTGACGGGCTTAAAGTTATCCAGATCCAGGCAAAGAACGGCAAAACTGCGCGCCTCCTCGCCTTCAGCACAACGTTTTTCGACATACTGCGTTAGAAATCGGATATTGTAGAGATCCGTGAGCGGGTCAGTAAAGGCATGATTTCGTGTCCGGTCATAGAGCAGGCCGTTGTAGATTGCCATCGCGGCGCGCTCCGCGATCATCTCCAAAAGATGCTGGTCATGAACCGAGAATGCATCGGTTTGCTGGTGGAAGAGGTTGATGGTTCCCAGCGCCTCTCCCTGATGGACAATCGGAACAATTAGCGCCGTATTGAGTGGCACCCACGGTGTCTGTGTCTGGCTGGTGATCAGTAGATCATCGTGATCAAACTCGCCCAGATAGGTATTTCGGGAACGAACGACCCCCAGAGAGCGGCTTTTCAGGCCCGCCGTGCGGCAAGTCAGGAAGTGTTCCCGGTTCGTGCCCACAGCGGCTCGCGCGATTAGTGTTTCGGGCATGTCCTCCGCTGTGAGAAGAAACAAACAGGTGGTTCCCGGAAGGATCGCCTCCAGCTTACGGGCCAAAATATCTAGGGTTTCCGTCATTCCCATACTGGCGGAGAGAGTCTGCGCCACTTCGTAGAGTGCCCAGAGCTCCGACGAGGCCCGGTGAATATCCCGGGCGGCTTCATCCGCCTTGGTCGCATAAACAGGCACCTCTTTGCGACTAATCAGCGGTCCGTAGCCCTCGCTCGCCATCGCCTGAACCACTCCATCAATCACCGCGAGAAAGGCCTGGGCAACGACCGGATCAAAGTGAGTCCCCATATTTTCTTGGATCAAGTTCAGGGCGCGCTCATGGGACCAGGCATTTCGGTACGAACGGGTGGATGTCAGTGCATCGTAGACATCCGCGACACTCAGAATGCGAGCAAGAAAGGGAATATCCTCCCCTTTGAGCCCTTCAGGATAGCCCGTGCCATCCCACTTTTCATGGTGGTACTTCACCACCGGTAAGACGGGCCAGGGGAACTCGACGGGATCAAGAATCGCCGCCCCGATCTCCGGGTGCTTCTTAATCTTTTCAAACTCATCGTTGGTGAGCTTGCCCGGCTTGAGCAGGACATACTCCGGGACTCCCAGCTTGCCGATATCGTGTAGAAGTGCTCCTGTACGCAGCCCCTCAAGATCATTCTCGGAGAGCTGTAGATACTCTCCCACCGCCACAGAGTAGCGCTGCACGCGTAAAATGTGCTGGTGGGTGTACTGATCTTTGGCATCAATAGCAAGCGCAAGGCTCTTAATGGTCGCAAGATAGAGATCGGCAAGCTGTGTCTGGCTGCTCTGGAGCTGCTCGATATGCTGCTGTTTCTCCTGAGTGCGCGCGGTGTAGGTCTCGTAAATCGTGTAGATCATGTAGGCAACCGGGCCAACCACGAGGGTGATGCT
>NZ_JAYUPA010000715.1:0-3677 GCF_043760365.1 Armatimonas sp. | reverse complement strand
CTCTGTTTTCGGAAATCGAAAACTACGGAAAGAAGAATATATATCTTCCGTAGTTTTCGATTTATCGACTGCACGGTCGGCTTTATCGACCATTGATGAGAGTCGGTAGAGTAGGATTCCCCGATGGAAGCGGCGAGCCTCTGGTGTCGGGAGGCGCTCTCCTGTGACCGTAAATACCTCCAGTAGACCCTTCTGAATCAAGGAGTCAACTGCTGCCGAGACCGCTTCACTGGCGCGGCCCGTTCGCTTGCGTAGCTGGGAGTGCGCCAGCCAGTCCACTTCCTTACCTGATCTTCCGATGGTCTGTCTTGCCACGAGAAGCAATATCCGTAGCTCCGTGTCTTTGAGCTTGGGCATCCATCTATCCAGAATCGCGCTTGGAATGGAAACCTCACTCGCGCTCATTGCAAATCCCAGCGAATGTCGGGGAGGCCTTCGGACACCTCGACGGTCGTTGCAACGTCCACCAGATTTGGATCGTCTGCGCTCGCCAGCTCGGGCGACGGATACCCCGCAGGTGGTTCGTAGTTTCCCCGGATCGCAGCCACGACGAAGCGCGCAGGCGACTTTGCTCCGCGCAGTGGGAGCCAGTCGAGCTGCTGGAGCGCTTCTTGGGCGCTATGCTCGGTGAGCAGGCTTTCTATCTCCTCACGGGGTACTCCCAGGCTGTAGAGCCGCCTGCGAGCCTCACCCTCGGGCGAGGCGTCGGCCTCTCGTGGATCGTGGCCTAGTGCTTCTTCAATCTCTCGCTCTACCTCCGCTCGTGGCCGGGCGTACTTGGCACGGCTAGCGGCGATAATGGCCTCGCGTCCTGCGGGAACGTAGCCGAGCGGCTCAGGCGCTGGCTCCATCGTCGCCTCTAAGTGAGCATCAAGAACGAGCTTGTGATCATGGGTAGTGACCTTGGGCGAGAGCATGTAGCCATCCATTCCGCTCTCCCTTAGTAGGGGGATGGCCAGTGGAGTCCCTTGCCACTGGAGCTTTGTGAGGGGCTCCATAAAGTCTCGAACACTGCCCGCCGAGATGCCCAGTGCCTCGGCGATCTCGTGGATCGTGGGGTGGATGTCCCCGTTTGGTGTTAGAAAGCTGAGTAGAGTCAGCAGTGGCCGTGCTGCCGTGTCAGGGAGCTCTGTGAGCAGTCCTGAGGTTCGTAGCGCGGGAGCGAGTAGCAGTTTTGCCTCCGGGACAAAGTTGCGCCTTCCCTGTTCGACCTGCCGATGCTCAATAATAAAGGGAGGGGTGGTTGTAGAAGGAGTGCTGTTCATAGGAGGAGTGCTGTTCATAGAATGACAGTTAGTTGCTGGATGCCTTCCTGGAGCCGCCTCAGGAGTCGCTTGAGGCGCTGGCGATCAGCGAAGCGGAGGGTTTCGGGACGGGTCGCTCCTTCAAGAAGTCGAAGCAGTAGGCGGACAAGCTCGTCGCATCGAGCAACATAGAAGGTAGCCTCGCGGGATTGATCGGTTGTAGTAGTGGTCATAATGGGGGGCTTTATCGAATGGTTTTGTAGTAGGCGCTGTGGCGCTGGCGGATAAGGGGCTGGCTCTTTCGCTCTGTGGCGAGGGGGATGAACTCGGGGTTTATCTCGTAGCCCACGAAGCGCCGCCGTAGGTGGTGAGCCGCCTTGCCCGTTGTGCCACTGCCCGTGAAGGGATCGAGCACCAGATCATCCTTGTAGCTGTAAAGCTCGATGAGACGTGCAGGCAGCTCGTCGGGAAACGGACAGGGGTGAATCTCCTTGCTGGCGGGTGGGATGGGCAGGATATTCCAGACGGAGCTTGCGATCTCAAAGACGTAGAGCGGCCCGGTCTCTAGTCGGCTTGCCTCGCGCTCCTGAAGCGTGCGGCCTTCGTAGATGCCAGGGCCAGGCTTCTGGAAGATGAGGAGCCACTCGTGGTTCTTGTTGGGGAAGTAGTAGCCCGGATAGGGCTTCTGGATCAGGGTTCCTGCCCGCCTGTCGTAGGCTCTCCAGCGCCGCCAGATAAGCTCCTCCTTGAGCTGAAATCCAAGGGTCAGTAGCCCGATGATCAGATCGGAAGGGAGCGGTCTGAGGACTCCTTTCTCTCGTGTAGAGGCGACATTGATAGCGGCATGTCCTCCGGGCTTAAGGACGCGATAGGCTTCAGCAAAGCAGCTTGTCAGCAGCTCCAGAAGGCTCTCGTAGGTTTGTGGGATGTCCCCGTCCATCTCCCTTAGCAGCGCGGGCATCATGAGGGAGTCGTTTGGCTTTATCCAATAGGGCGGGCTGGTGACGATCAGATCCACGGAGCCGTCAAGTAGCTCCGGCATCTTCTGACAGGAGTGGTTGTAAATCGCCCAGTTAACATCGTTTTTACAGTTGGGGTTACTCATACAATGGGCGGTTGTAACGTCGTGAGCATGATGGCTATCGCTGTCATGGCGAGCAGTGCCAGGACGATGTCCTCTGGCTCTGAGCCTGTGGTAATCCGGAGTTTTGGTGGGAGCAAGTGAACACGCCGACGATTTGGAAACCAGAAGGGAATCCCCGCTTTGGTTGATGCATCTAGGGCGAGGTGGCTTGCGTAGCCCAGTAGAAGCGCAATGGCGGCCACGGGCTCCAGGTAGAGAGCAATGGGTAGCCCAACAACAAGTGCCACGAGTAGCAGACCTAGCAACGAGTGGAGTAGTCCTCGGTGTCCTAGAAGGCGGTGTAGCGCGAAGGCAGGCAGCGCAAAGGGTGCGATCCCTGTGCCGAGCGTGAGGTTCTTGATGCGCGACTCTCTGGCATCAAGGTCGGGCAGGAGTGCGCCAAGCCCTGCCGCGATAGCAAGCAGGCCGATGCTCTCTGCTGGTACGAATGGTTTGAGTAGCCAGAGGGTTGCCAGTCCTCCAGCCAGATGAGTTCTCCAGGTCAAGGTGGCCTCCTGATTAAAATGGTTGTTCTGCTGGTAAAGAGTAGTCTTTCCGAAGAGCAGGTCTTTGCCTAAGGGAGACGGTCACGACAAGGTCACCGTCATATTTGCCCTTCACTTGATCTGGCTTTCCCTTCATCAGGGCTCCGGGTTTCATCGGGACTCCGGGGCGGTTCCCTCGGCTATCTCGCTCCAAACGCTTGAAGAAGTCCTCGTCGAGCTTGCCACTTTTCGTAACGCCGATTTGGTACTGGCGCAGTAGCACTGCCAGCTCCTCGCCGCCCATGAGGTAGAGCGGTGCGACCGTGCCCTGGGTGCCGGTGATGGTGGGGGAATACCCCGAGGTGGTGATGAGCATGCCCTCAGCAGCTCCCTGTCGAAGGCAAACACCCCGAAGCTCATCTACAGTTCTCTGGAAGAGGCGCTGGGTGGGGTGGAACTGCTTGAGCTGAAAGGCGATGCTTCGCTTGCCTGCAGCGCTGACATAGCTGGCTGTAAGGTCAATGCCTCCTGCCCTATTTCGACCTTTCCAGTCGGTTCTGCCTGCGGGCTGTATGTCTTGGTAGCCGAGTTTATCCAGGAGCATGGCGACGGTTAGGGTAAAAGCATCGAAGGGGAGTTCACAAAGCCGCTCTAGTAGCTGAACCCCTGTGATTCCTGTCGTAGAACTTTCTGGCTTTGGTCTGATAATGAGCTTTTTGTTCTGCATAATGGTTTTTTTATTCTGCATAATTTGGGAAATTTATATAAAACTGAAATGATGGTTCACGGTCTTCATATGGTTCTCGGTCTTCATATGGTTTTTGA
>NZ_JAYUPA010000714.1:0-3679 GCF_043760365.1 Armatimonas sp. | reverse complement strand
GGGTAGCGCCGGGCATTGGAAAAAAATCCGGGGGTATTTGCAGGCTTCCCCACCTCTGTCACAACAAGTGGGCCAGGCCCCTTCTTCCCCAGTGACTTCACCAGCACAGCTCCTCCGACTGCAAGAACAAGCACTCCCACTCCCAATGCCGCAGCCAGGGGCATCCACCGTCGCTGGGTTGCGTCAGTCTTCTCCACTATTTGGGGGCGACTGGGTAGCAGATGCACCCCACGGCGTAGCCGATCCAGTTTATCAATGTCCACGGCAGAGTGGGGGTTGAGTGCCACGACTTTCTCCATCATGGCAATGGCTTTCTCATTTTGTCCAAGGCGCTCATAGAGTGTCGAGCAGAGTGTCAGCGCCGATGTCGAAGAGGGCAGTAGCTCGGCTGCTTCCTCGGCCAGAGGAAGCGCCTCGGTGGGATTGCCGTGTTGCGAGAGCGCGAACGCCTTTGTCAGGAGCTGTGCGGCACGCTCCCGCGCACGCTCTAGCTCCGCCTGCTGCGCCTCTTCTTGCACCAGGGTGCTCTCTTCCAACGGTATCTTCTGTCCGCACTCGCGACAGAATTTATTGCCAATCGGATTACGTGCTCTACATCCCGGACAGTTCATCGTTTTAATCTCCGCCTCGCGATCAAATTACCCGTCAAAGAGCCCTGGCCCCTTGCCATAGGGAATCTTCAGGTGCTCGTAGGCACCACGCATTGCGACACGGCCTCGCGGGGTTCGGTTCAAAAATCCCAACATCATCAGGTAGGGTTCCACCACATCCTCTATGGTATCGCGTTCTTCCCGTAGTGTCGCGGCCAGAGTATCCAGCCCTGCAGGCCCCCCATCAAATTTATCAATCAGTGTCCGCAAGAGCCGCCGGTCAAATTCATCGAGGCCCAGCTCATCTACTTCGTACATCCGTAGCGCAGCATCCGCCATCGCCGCCGTGATCGTCCCATCGCCTTTCACTAGCGCGTAGTCCCGCGCACGTCGCAACAGCCTATTGGCTATACGTGGCGTCCCCCGCGAGCGCCCCGCAATCTGCTCCGCGCCACTCTCATCAATTGCCGCCCCGAGAATCCCCGCGGACCGCGTGACAATCAAGCTGAGGTCATCTACTCCATAGAACTCAAAGGCCTCATGAATCCCGAAACGATCCCGCAGTGGGTTGGTCAAAAGCCCGGGCCGCGTGGTCGCTCCAATCAGCGTGAAGCGTGGCAGTTGAATCTTGACGGTGCGCGCCGAAGGCCCCTGGCCAATAATCATGTCCATCTCGTAGTCCTCCATCGCGGGATAGAGAAACTCCTCGGCCAGCCGGTTCAGGCGATGGATCTCGTCAATAAATAAAACCGAGCCCTCTTCAAGATTTGAGAGGATCGCCACCAAGTCTCCAGGCTTTTCGATCGCCGGACCGCTGGTTGCCTTCAAATTTGCGCCAATTTCATTGGAGATCACATTGGCAAGGCTGGTCTTGCCCAGTCCGGGCGGCCCACTGAGCAGCACGTGGTCGAGCGCCTGCCCCAGCATCTTCGCCGCCGTGAGTGAGAGACCGAGGCGCTCTTTGATCTTAGGCTGACCAATGTACTCTGACAGCCGCTTGGGCCGAAGTGTCAGCTCGCCCTCATCTTCGTGCTGGCTCCGTCCGCCCACAAGACGCTCCGGCGGCTCATTTCCGTTCCCACTGCCACTTCCACTACTGCCAAACCCACTTGATTGAATTGCCATCGTATTACCTCGTCAGGCGATTGAGTCCCGCCCGAAGCACCGTGGCGAACGGCGGGTTGTTGTCCGTCTGAAGCGCTTCCGTGAGCGCAAGCTCTGCGGCGCGCAGTGCATCGTTTTTGTTGTAGCCTAAGTTGGTGAGCGCCGAGCTCACATCGTCGAGAAGCTGCTCGTTGGCGCTGCGTATTTTCACGGTTGCGCTCGCTGCTAAGTGCTCCACTTTTCGGCTGAACCCAAAGGCAGTGAGCTTATCTTTGAGCTCCAACACGAGCCGCTGCGCTAGTTTCGGCCCGATCCCCGGCGTCTTGGCAATGGCTTTGGCATCCTCGGAGCTCACCACCCGAGCAATTCCATCACCTCCGAGCGCCGAGAGCAAGGCCAGAGCCACTTTTGGCCCCACCCCGGTGACGGTGAGAAGTAACTCAAAGACTTTCTGGTCACTCTCCTCGAAAAAACCGTAGAGACTCAGATCATCCTCACGCACGATCATGTGCGTGACAAGTGTCACGGGGGAACCGTCGGCGGGTAGTTGCTCGATCACCGAGAGCGGCACCGAGACCCTGTAGCCCACCCCATTCACGTCCAAAACTACCACGGGTGTCGCCACCCGCACCACTTTTCCGGTCAGTTGCGCTATCATAACTCTAAATTATACTCGCTCTCGCTAGCGGAAAGCGGAACCGCAGTAACGAAGCGATTTTCCCAGATATCTTCAGAAGCCAATGATGTGTTGTCGCAACCAAAACGAGCTGAGTAGACAATGCTAGAACGGGGAAGGCAGTTGCAGAAGAACTCTAGGTCAAATGCCCAGCGGCGCTTGCCGTCGGTGTCGGGCTCACCGAGGGTTTCGTTGACGAGGCGTGAGGGGACGGTTTTACCCTCAGGATCGGCGACGATCACTGGTGCAATCGTGCGGGTGCGGTAGTCGGCGTGCAAAACGGCGATACCATAAAACGGCTCGTCGTGAGGGTTGGTCACGACGAGCCAGCGGACGTTCAAAGAACCGCCCCCATGAACGGGGGCGTGATATTGTCCTCGTGCCTCGGACACAAAGGCCCTCCGGGCCATATTGATTTCCCCATGGGCGGCACGCCCTTCGTGTCGCACAGCGACAAAAAGACGCCCCCGTTCATGGGGGCGATTACTCTCGACTCACCGATAGTCAGCCAGAGCGTTTTCGAGCTGGACTTCGGTGAGGAGCCGGAAACGACTCTCGCGCTTGGTGTGGCGCTCCAGTACAGCAGCCTCGACTGTCAGCCCGTCGGCGAGGGCTGTCTTGATCCCCTCTTCAGGAGTCGGAGGCTTGGGCGTGTCTTCGTCGCCGTCGTCATCGAGCTTCTCCGGGAGTGGCGCGAGCTGCGTTCTTGCGACTCCCCAGGCTTTCAGCGCGGCGCTCAGCGTGTCTTCCAGATTACCCAGACGGGCATCTTTCAGCGACTCCTCGGCCTGCTCGGCGGCGTAGGTCGTTCCGGCAACCACAGCATAGCGGTGCGTGTTGCGAAACTCCCCATCGTAGCCCAGCGTGAAGTACAGATCGTCCTGCGGCGCTGTATTGAGCTCGGCAAACAGCCCACGAAAAGTCAAGGGAATGACATTGTTGTCGTTGTAGATGCGCTTGACGGCGGGCGAGAGACCAAACCCGACGAGGCGCTGCACACTTACGTCGTCCTCGGAACGCTGGAAACCCTCCCGGTGGGTGGAGTCAATGGCTGCTAGGCGGATACTCTCGATATCGCTCTGCTTGCCCAGAGCCGACATCATCAGGCGGTCGTAGACCTCATAGACCTTGCGCTGCGTGTGCCGCAGCGTGAGCAGCAGCAAGCCGCCGTCGTAGCTAATACCCACCACGGGCGAGCCATCGCGCAGCCGTCCTTCGACGTACTCATTGCGCTGCTGGAGCGCGTTGTTGAAATCGTAAAAATTATAGGACATAGCTTATCCCTGAACCATCGCGGGCTCGGCAGTCA
>NZ_JAYUPA010000713.1:0-3681 GCF_043760365.1 Armatimonas sp. | reverse complement strand
TAGAGCTGTTTTCACGAATCATTTTTGTGCCCTAGGTGCTCCGAAAAACGGCCAGGAAACCATAGGTTTGAGTATCTCCCCTGCCAAAAGTAGAGCTTTCAGCGACCCGGTTTCGATTCGTGAAAACGGCTCAGTAATATCTATAATCACTAACCTATTGTACCCAAACACCCCCCTCACTAAATATGCCTCGTGTAGGCCATGGGAGAGGGGTTGGGGAGGAGAGCCTACCGATTGGCGATGAGCGGCGCAATGAGTAAGCTGACGACGCTCATGACTTTGATGAGAATGGAGACACCTGGCCCCGACGTATCCTTGAAGGGGTCACCGACGGTATCCCCGACGACGGCGGCTTTGTGGGCATCGCCACCTTTCTCATGGCCATCAAGCCCGCCTTTCTCGATGTGCTTCTTCGCATTATCCCAAACTCCCCCCGCGTTCGCCATGAAGAGGCTGAGGGTGGAGCCGACGGCAAGTGCGCCCGCGAGCAGGCCCGCAAGTGCTTCAGGCCCGAGGAAGAACCCAGTCAGTGTGGGGGCGAGGATCGCCACGAGGCCGGGCTGGATCATCTCAATAAGCGCCGCTTTGGTGGCGATATCCACAATATGGGCGGGCTCAGGATCCGCCGTGCCCTGGAGCAAGCCCGGGATTTCCTTGAACTGCCGGGCAATCTCGATCACGATCTTCTGCGCCGCATGACCAACTGCAAGCATCGTGGACGCGCCTACCCAGAAGGGCAGAATGGCTCCCAGGAGCACCCCGATCAGGACGGTGGCATCGGTAAGCTCGATATGGAAGGGCGCTCCGCGTGCGTGACTGATCTCCATCGAGTAGGCGGAGAAGAGCGCAACCACTGTAAGAGTCGCTGACCCTATCGCGAAGCCCTTGCCGATTGCGGCAGTTGTGTTGCCCACGGAGTCGAGCTCGTCGGTGATGTCGCGGACTTCTTTGCCCAGACCACTCATCTCGCTAATGCCGCCCGCATTATCTGAGATCGGGCCGTAGGCATCCACAGTCATGACGATTGCAGTTCCGGCTAGCATTCCGACGGCGGCCATTGCCACGCCATAGAGCCCAAGCTGGGCATTGGCGAGAAACGTGACTCCACAGAGAATCACCACTGGAGCGATCACGGACTCTTTACCCACTGCAAGGCCATGGATAATACAAGTCGCCGCGCCGGTAAGCGATGCCTGCGCGACTTTATGCACGGGCTTGTGCGCCGTGTAGTACTCGGTAATCAGGCCGATAGCGGCTCCACCGATAGCACCCGCCGCTAGGCAGAGTGTGATTGCTTGGGTGGCTCCCAGAATCTTCATGAGAATGGCGGAGACAATTGTGAGGGCGATAGGAGGGACAATCAGACAGCTTCGAAGAACATTGGCGGGTTTGTGATTGCGGAGCGCACGTGCCAGGAAGATGCCCAGAATACTGATCGCGAGCCCGACTCCCGAGAGAACCAACGGAAGCGCCGCCCCCAGAGTCCGCTCGGCTTCGTCGCTGAGTCCTGGTGCGATGTTCTTGAGGTGTCCCATGTCGTTTGTGGTCAGCGCGATGGCTACCGCGGAGACAATCGCCGCCACCATTGACTCGTAGATATCGGCACCCATGCCTGCCACATCCCCGACGTTGTCCCCCACGTTGTCGGCAATCACTCCCGGATTGCGAGGGTCATCTTCGGGGATTCCCTCGATCACCTTCCCGGCGATATCGGCCCCAACATCGGCGGCCTTGGTGTAGATTCCGCCCCCAATACGAGCGAAGAGCGCGATACTGCTTGCCCCCACCGCAAAAGCATGTAGGGTTGAGTTGAGCGCGGGTGTATTGCGCAAGGCAAAGTAGAACCCTGCAAGCCCAATCAGCCCCAGCCCCGCCACCGCTAAACCCATCACCGCTCCGCCATCTAGAGCAATGAGGAGCGCATTGGGTTTACTGCCACGTCGTGCCGCCTCGGCAGTTCGGACATTGGCTAGGGTCGCCGCTTGCATCCCGCAAAAACCGGCGAGCAGAGACAGGAAAGCACCAGAGACAAAAGCGCCACCCGGAAGCCAACCTAGAGTAAAGCCTAAAGCGAGAAAGACAACCAGTGTATAAACGGCAAGTACCGTGTACTCACGCTTGAGAAACGCCATAGCACCTTCGCGAATATACTTCGCGATACGGTTCATGGTCTCCGTACCACCGATAGGTTGCCGCTGGACATTCCAGTAAAAAAAGAAAGCAAATGCAAGCCCGATTAGTCCAATCACCAGAGGCGAAAGAAGCCAGGGGGTGCTAAGTTGTCTTACCAAAGGGCAGACCTCCTTGTTGAGAAATCGCTAATTATTAAATTGCTGCAATTCTCGCGCCAGGCTATCGTAAGTAGTGGTGAGGCGGCGAAACGGGGCACGGCAGCAACCATAGGTGCCAGGAGAGAGTATACTCGACTTTGTGAAAAATTTCCCTATCTTTTAGGGACTCAGCCTGTGATATTTTTCATCTATTTTTAATCCGCTTGTTTCCACGCAACAATAGCTTCCTGGGTGTCGAGGAGCCGCCCCATGAGCGCACCGCTATCCTGAGTCAGTAGAACCGAGAGGGATTCGGCGCAGTAGAGGCTCTCGAACTCCTCCTGAAGTCGGCCTGAGAACTCCGCGGCGATGGGGGGGAAGTGCTCTGACATCCAGGCCCGTAAGAGCGTATACTGCGCTTCCATGAAGGGCTTAGAGTGGCCCACGTGCGCGGCATCACAAATCAGCTCCACCAGATCGCCAAAGCGGGCCTCGAACGCGTCGGGAGTGAGAAGGGGCGGGGAAGAGGCCAGCCTCATCCCCGCTTACTCTGCTCCACAAAATTGAGCTGTAGATCACTGACCATTGCCTTGAGCGGCAGGCGCTCTTCAGGGGCGACATGCGGCTCAAGCTGATCGGCGAGGAACCCAACCGTATTGATTGCCATCTGTGCTTGTGCCAGGTCTTTTTCGATCTCACCCGTCATCGGGTTGGCGACAAGGCCCATACGCAGCCACGCCAGATTGCGCAGCTCACCCATGAAGAGGGCAAGTACGGAGCGCACATCGGGTATCTCGCTACTCTCCTCAGCATCGGGATCCCCCTCGCTGTCACTGTCACTGTATCCATCGTGCGGATCGTAGAGAGTTGGTTCTGGTTCGGTTATGGGCTCAAGGGGGAGTGTGGGAGTTACCACGGGGACGGCAGCAGGCGCCGCTTCCTCGGTACTCTGGCGGCGGCGATCACGGAAGGTAAAACCTTCCTCCTCTTCTTCTTCTTCGGGCATGAGGGATTGTAGCACGCGGCGGGGCACCGGTTCAATGGGGTAAACTAAAATTTATATGACACCTGGTTCCGACTCCAAAGAAACCCGACTGGCTAGCGAGGCAGTCGAGGTATTCGAGGACGTCGGTGAGACGACAAGTAAAATCATTCGTAAGACCTTCGTGCGCTCCTTCGAGTATCTGGGCGAGCTGCTAACCCTTTTGTGGCGAGCCGTGCGCGCGATCTTTCAGGAAGGCATTCACCTGGGTGATCTTGCTCGTCAGCTTACGAGTGTCGGTACAGAGTCTCTTCCCATTGTTCTGCTGACCGTGGGCTTCTCCGGAGCGGTCTTGGCACTTTACACGGTGGGCTCACTGACTAATCTGGGAATTGGCGACTTGCTCGGGGGGATTGTTGCACTGTCTAT
>NZ_JAYUPA010000712.1:0-3683 GCF_043760365.1 Armatimonas sp. | reverse complement strand
TCTCCCTGGGCGAGCGGCGCGATGAGTGGCAGCGGATCGCACGCGGCGAGGCGGATGTGGTGGTCGGGGCGCGCTCGGCGATCTTCTGCCCGCTCCCCAATGTCGGTTTAGTGGTGGTGGACGAGGAGCATGAGGGCAGCTACAAGCAAGACCAGCCCGCCCCCCGCTACCACGCCCGCGAGGTGGCGATTGCCCGCGCCCGTGCCACCGGCGCTACCGTGATTCTGGGCTCCGCGACACCGTCGGTGGAGACATTCTACAAGGCCGAAAAAGGCGAGTACGGCTTCCTGCCACTCCGCGAGCGCGCCCTCTCCCGCCCTCTGCCCAGTGTCGAGATTGTGGATCTGCGCGAAGGTTTCAAGAAAAACCAGCCCGCGCTCTTCGCCCCGCAGCTTTTGGAGGGGATCACGCAGCGCCTGGAAAAGCGCGAGCAGACCATTCTCTTTCTGAACCGACGCGGTTTCTCGATGTTCTTGCTCTGTCGAGACTGCGGCTACACCACGCGCTGCCCGCACTGTGAGGTCTCGCTGACCTATCATCAGCGCTCGGCACGGCTTGTCTGCCACCACTGCAACTACGAGCGCCCCGCGCCTGATATGTGTCCCAAGTGCGGCGGCAACCGCCTGCGTCCGTTTGGAATCGGCACCGAGAAGATCGAGGAGGAGATCAAGAAAGCGTTCCCAACGGCCCGTGTGATTCGTATGGATCGGGACACGACCCAGGAGAAAAACGCCCACATGAAGATGCTACGGCAGTTTCGTAGCGGCGAGGCGGATATCCTGATCGGAACACAGATGGTCGCCAAGGGGCTGGATTTTGCCGGTGTCACGCTGGTGGGCGTGATCTCCGCCGATACCGCACTCAATCTGCCGGATTTTAGAGCCAGTGAGCGCGCCTTTCAGCTTCTCACGCAGGTGGCGGGCCGGGCGGGGCGCGGGCGCAAACCCGGTCACGTGGTTGTTCAAAGCTTTAATCCCGAGCACGAGTCCATCACTGCCGCCGCCGAGCACGACTACGAGCTGTTCTACAAGCGCGAGATCGCGTTTCGTGAGGAGCTAGGCTACCCCCCGTTTGCACGGCTCGCCAATATTATCGCTCAGGACGAAGACGAGCGGCTCCCCGAGGTTCGTCTACGCGCTCTCGCCAATCGTTTAGAGAACTGCGACGGCCTTAAAGTCCTCGGTCCCGCCCCGTGCCCGCTCTCAAGACTTCGTGGCAAGTTCCGCTGGCATCTTCTGCTCAAGTGCACCGATGGCGACGCGCTCCGTGGCTACGTCCGCAAGGGAATGCTCTCGCTGAGCGCATCGGATCGCTCCGGGATGACCATTGACCTCGACCCGATGAGTCTGCTGTAGCGCCCTCTCCCCGCCCTGCGGCCATTTCCCCAGCTTCGCCGACCCTCTTCCTGTTTCCCGCTCGTTCCTAGTGAGGAAGAGGGTGGTTTAGGGTACGATACGTCAGCTTATGGCTTCGTCGCGCTGGCTCTCGCTCTTTCTTGCCTGGACACTCTTGCTCCAGAGCCTTGCCCCCGCGCTCGCCTCGCCTCGGCCCGTCCACGCTCCTGCACCGATGCAGAGCGCCCCGCATGAAAACCACGAGTACCTTGTGGACACCAGCCAGCCCTACGCCGAAGTAATTCAGGAGAAGACCTGGATCACAGATGGCGCGGGCACTCCGCTCGACGGCAACGCGCTGATCTACCGCTACGACATCGGGCTGGATCGTCTGCACTACTTCAAGTACCAGATGCCCATCAACGGCCCGCCGACGCTTGGCTCTGCGTCTTTTGATGGTCTTGGCAGCACGCGGATGCTGGTGGACGACTTTGGCACTGTGGTGGATGAGTTCGGGTATGCCGATGCCTTCGGGATTCCGTATCGCGTGGTTCCGGGCGGTGGCCGTGCGGTTGCTGGGCCTGGCTTCTTCCTGAATGGTCAGCAGTGGGATGGGGGTAGTGGTTGGGGTGGTGCGAACTGGAGTGGTTCGCCTGCCTTCAACGCGGGAGAGGGGCTGTACTTTAACCGTGCTAGGTATTACCAGCCGGGATTGGGAAGGTTTATTGGCGAGGATCCTGAAATAGGTAAGAATAAAAATCCGGATTCTCAACACAGATATTTTTATGCTTATCAAGATTCAGTCAATGAAGTTGACCCATCAGGGAAATTCGGAGAACACTCAATATTTGGAATACAAGCAACTGCATTTTTAAATACATCTAGTTCTGTAGGTAAGGAAACAATGACGGTTTCGGCTTATTTAGGGATTATATATACCATTTCTCAAATTACTAACATAGCAAGGCATGTAATAACTCGAATTGTTACTAGAGAAGATCAAAAAAACGACGCAGATCTACCAGTGTACGAAGTGAGTCGATCTGGTAGGTCACGTTACCTGCCTGCTTCTGTTGATATATCAGAATATACTGGTCATATTATTGAAGCAATTGAAAAGGAAGGACATCATAATATATTATTGTATCTTCCAGGGGCGATGAGCTGTTGGGAAGTCAAAAATATGGCCGCCGAAAAATTGCTCGGAGAACGTACTGGGCAGGAGAAAAATCCCGAATGAACCATACACCTCAGCAGCAGCTAGATGAATATCCGTTTGCCTCAACAATAGATGTATTGTATCCTGGACCGGGATCTAAAAATTCAGGAGATTCCACAAATAACGGCAGATACAATAATGATACAGGACCAAGTTTTAAATGGATTCTTCGATCTCATAATGAATCAGGAGGAGCAGATTTGAGTGCTTTTTATTTGAAAACCATACGAGAAAAAGGATTGTCTTGGACTTTATTAAGTTACAATGAATTTAAGGTGACGATAGTACCATGAAAACAGAAATAGATCGATTCAGTCAGGTAATTTATAGTAAATTTGGAGATTTAGAAAATATATTTAATCCTCCATGTAACAATTCAGATATTCGTAATGCTGAAGTGGCAATAGGCCATACACTTCCGAAAGATCTTAAGGAAATGTATCAATGGGCAAATGGAATGAATGATTCAGAACAAGAAGAATGTGATATATTTGACGGTTTCGTTTTCTTGTCTTTACATAAAGCGGTTGAAATGTCTATTCATCCTGAAAAAAGTCAAATGTTCGCTGATCAATATCGTTTCAATGGAGCGTCAGATATAGATATTTCAAAATTTATGAGTGAACATGATGTCAAGGATCTTTTTTGTGTATTAATGGATTATGACGGGAAAGAAATGTGGATAGATCTTGAAGATGGGAATGAATCTTCTGTTTATATTCGTCTAAGAGACAGAATAGGATTTATTGGTAAACCTGAGCCATTGTTGTCTGTTTTTGATAATTTAAAAAGTATGTTAATGTCATTAACGCAATGTCATGAAAATGATTATTTTAATTTAGGGGCGTATTCTTATCACGAAAACAGGAGTAATATTATTCGCGTAATGAATCTTCATAATCCAAACAGTTCAAATTATTGGAATGGATGGAGTATTTGAAGGATGATCTGACTTCTTTTTCTTTAGGAGCTACGTAGTTCAATCGTCAGGCTCCCTCGTTTGCAAGGCATCGCCAACTGTACGGACGATTTGAATCGCGGACGGGTACATTCCCCGGAGCTTGCTCCGCGTCCGCATAGAATGCTTTACAATGCTCCATGAGTCAATACATCCATAAAAGCCATAATGT
>NZ_JAYUPA010000711.1:0-3683 GCF_043760365.1 Armatimonas sp. | reverse complement strand
CCCAGACTTCACCGCATTGACTAGAGCTTTCTCTTGCTCGCCCGTGATCTGTCCCATAGTCCAGACCGGAACAATAAGATTAAATGTCGAAAGGTCGTTTGTCATATACGCATCGAGGGTATTCTCGACAGTGACCTCGAAGCCCTTGCCCCGCAGAGCCTCCGCAAATAACTCTCCCACTTCCTTGGGCTGATGCCCGTCCCAGCCGCCCCAGACGACTAGCGCTTTTCGTGTTGCCATAGGCCAGAGGATACCACAAAGCCCCTATAGTGGTACAAGTGATACAATCCCGCCGTGGGAAGTTTTTTCACTTTCGAGGGGCCAGACGGCGCGGGTAAGACCACGCAGATCGGGCGGCTGGAAACGGCGCTGGCCGAGCGCGGCTATAAAACGCTGCGCACCCGTGAGCCAGGCGGCGACTTTGTGGGCGAGCAGGTGCGCCAGCTTCTTCTGGATCGTAGCGCCATGACACCCGAGGCGGAGTTCTTGCTCTTTGCCGCCAGTCGCGCCCAGAACGTGGCGCAAGTGGTGCGGCCCGCGCTGGAAGCCGGAAAAATCGTCCTTTGTGACCGCTTCACGGACTCGTCGCTGGCCTACCAGGGCTTTGCGCGGGGGCTCTCGGTTGAGTTCATTCGTGCCGCCAACGCCTTTGCGACCCGTGGCCTCACTCCGCACAAAACTTTTCTGCTTGATGTGCCCGTGTCCATCGGCAAGGCACGGCGCTCTACGGGCGAGACAAATCGGCTAGACCGTGAGGCGGAGGCGTTTCATCAGCAGGTTCGTGATGGCTATCTCCGTGTCGCTGCCGAGGAGCCCGATCGTTTCGTGATTATTGACGGCACCCAACCCGAGGCGAGAGTTTTCGAACAGCTCTGGGCGGCGGTGCAGGCCCTCCTGCCGTGAGACGCCTGCCGTTCTGGCCGGTGTTGGCCGGAGCACTACTGCTTTGCCTGGGTAGTATTGCTCTCGCAGCGCTGATGGGGGAGCGAGCTTTGAGTTTGTCTGCGGCGTGGCACGAGCTTCTTCATCATGGAAGGATTGTCTGGGAGTTTCGTCTGCCACGTATTATCGCCGCAGCATTTGTGGGTGCAGCGCTGGCGGTGGCGGGAGTTGGCTTGCAGGGTCTCACGGGAAACCCGCTGGCTGATCCCTATCTTGTCGGAGTTGCTTCGGGAGCCTCGCTGGGCGTGGGTATGGGAGTGCTGCTGGGAATCGCCGATACGCCGGGCCAGCCCCTGCTCTCACTTCTGGCGCTAGCCTGCGCCTTGCTGGCAACCGCTCTCGTCTTCACACTCGCTCGCTCAGGCAGGCAGCTCTCCCTCTCAGGATTTCTTCTGGCCGGGATAGTCGTCGGGACTTTTTTGGCCGCGCTGGTCAATCTCTTACTCAGCCTTGCTGGAAAAGACCAGAGCCTGATCCTGCGGCGGCTTATGGGGTATCTGGACAATGCAGAGTGGGCACAGCTCGCGATTCTTGCGCCTGTGACCGTACTGGGAGCCGTGGTGCTTTCCCTGTGCGGCAAGGGGCTGGATGCGATGGCGTTTGGCGAGGCGACGGCACGCTCTGTGGGTGTGGAAGTGGAGCGCTTCAAGCTCGGGGTGCTCGCCCTGATCGCGCTCCTCACGGCGTGCGCGGTAGCGGTCTCTGGGGTGATCGGGTTTGTCGGGCTGGTCGTTCCCCACCTCGCCAGAGCACTCCTAGGGCCACCGCACCGTCCTCTGGTGCCCGTGGCCGCGCTGCTCGGTGCGGCGCTCTTAGTACTGGCGGATCAGCTCTCTCGAAGCATTGTCCCGAGTACTCTTTTGCCCATTGGGGTGGTCACTGCACTTTTGGGCGCACCTTTTTTTGCGTCTCTGCTTCGCCGACAGCTCTGAGATTGCGCTTGCTACTGTGCGCACAGTAAGCTTACTGTGCGCGCTTGGCTAGGGCATCGTGGTTGTAGACAGTGATGTGGTAGGTCGTGTCCACGGCGATGTAGCCTTTTTGCTTAAAGTAGCCCATCGCTTTGTTCACGGACTCCCGCGATGCTCCCACCAGGCTTGCCATGTCGTTCTGGGTGAGCCGCAGCCCTATCAGACGGCCCCCCGTTACCTCGGTGCCGTGGGTCTTGGAGAGGTGCAGGAGCTGGCTGGCGATGCGCCCATAGACATCCTGGCTGGAGAGCGAGCGAATCCAGCTTGTCGCGCGGCGCAGGCGGCCCGCAAGCTGCTTGAGAAGCTCGACAGCGATTGCAGGCACGGCATGCAAACAGGCGTGGAAGTCATCAGCAGGCAGTACGAGCACCTCCGTGGGCTCCAGGGCAACCACATCGGCGGAGCGCTCCTCGCCATCCAAGACAGAGAGCTCGCCAAAAAAGTCCCCCGGACGATAGATTGCAATAATGGTCTCGTCTTCAGAGTCGAGGTAGGCACACTTCGCTTTCCCCGATGTCAGAATAAACAGAGCATCTCCTGGGCTGTCGCGCCGGACGATCACATCTCGCTCAGCGTAGCTTTGCCGCTTCAGGTGTTTTGCGACATACTCCAGCTGCTCCTCAGTGAGCCCGGAAAAGAGCGGAACCGCTCCCAGTGCCTTTGCTAGCATCATGTGTCTGTTATACCTGAGCTTCAGTCAGGGTCGCAACGATCCCACGAAACAAACAGGCGCCCTCTGCAGACCCCAAACCCGCTCGGGTAGCCCGCTCCGGGTGAGGCATCATCCCCATCACATTGCGATTAGGCCCCCCCACGATCCCCGCGATATCGTCCTGTGAGCCGTTTGGGTTCCCACTAGCATACCGAAATAGAATCTGATCCTCTGCGATAAGCTGCGCGTGAGTCGCTTCGTCGCAGACATAGCGCCCTTCGCCATGTGCAATCGGGATCGAGAGAGTCGCGCCTCTCTCACAAGCACGAGTGAACGGCGAGCTAACGGTCTCGACACGCAGGTCCACGTGCTTGCAGGCAAACTTCAGTCCCTCGTTGCGAGCCAGTGCTCCAGGCAAGAGCCCCGCCTCGCAGACAATCTGGAAGCCATTGCAGATTCCCATGACGAGGCCGCCCTCCAGGGCGAACTTCGCCACTGCATCCATGATTGGTGCAAAACGAGCAATTGCTCCCGCTCTTAAAGCATCACCGTAGGAGAACCCGCCCGGGACGATCACTATATCCACGGCTTGCAGATCCGTGTCGCGGTGCCAGAGGAGCTTTGCCTCGCCACAGCCTAGCTCCTGCCAAGCGTTTGCGGCATCGCGGTCGCAGTTGGAGCCCGGGAAGACAATCACCCCTGCGGTAAACAAGCTCACTCCTCCACCTCAGCTACCTCAATGCGATAGGACTCCATCACGGGATTGGCCAGCAGCTTCTCGCACATCGCCGTGGCATCTGCCGGAGTCTGGGTCTCCAGTTCGATCACTTTTCCCACACGGACATTTTGCACATCGGTGTAGCCCAGGCTGTGGAGTGCTTCCTGAATGGTGCGACCTTGAGCATCCAGGAGGGAGGGCTTGAGCGTGACGGTAACAGTGATTTTGGGCAAGAGAGGTTCCTTTCGAGTACTAAAAATCTTGGGTGGGACGCTTTCCAGTATGCCATGACTTTTAGGGAACTGTCAAGGAAAAAAGAGAGCTTCGTTTTTCGCCTCGCGTCTCTTTTCTTATTTCTGCTATCTCTTTTTTTTTATTACTCTTATAGTAGTAGTAGGGG
>NZ_JAYUPA010000710.1:0-10657 GCF_043760365.1 Armatimonas sp. | reverse complement strand
AGGGCAAGGAGCAGCCACCGATTCAGCTCACCAAAGACGGCGAGAAAGACTACAGCTTTGGGAGCCGCGAGGGGGGCTTCGGAGGTGGCGGAGGCGGTGGCGGCACGCGCCGTCGGCAGCAAGGTGAGGGCGGCGCACCACCGCCACCCACCGTCGAGCTTCGTGTTCGAGCAAGTGTCACCTGGTCTAAGGACTCCAAGCGCTTCTCCGTGAGCCGCTTCGACTCTCGTAATGTCAAAGAGCTGTTTCTCGTCAATGTGCTCTCCGATCCCCGCCCCACTCTGATGAGCTATAAGTACGCCATGCCGGGCGAGCCAGGTGTCGGGCAGCAGGAGCTCTTTGCCTTCAATCCGGCCACGAAGACGCTCGAAAAGCTAGCCATCGAAAAATACAAAGATCAACAAGTACGCAATGTCCATTTCCAGGACACCACGTCTGAGGCGCTTCGCTTCGTGCGGCGGGATCGCCTTCAACGTCACGCCGAGCTCTGTGAGATTAATCTAAACACTAAGGCCGTCACGCCGCTGCTCTCCGAGGCCGTGGAGAATGCGTTTCTGGAAATCCAGGAAGTCAAGTACATCAAGCCGGGCGGTGATTTTCTCTGGTTCTCCGAGCGCACCGGCTGGGGGCACTACTACCTCTACGCCAACGACGGCAAGCTCAAGAATGCAGTGACCAGCGGCTCATTTCGTGTGGCACAGCTCACGGAGGTGGATGAGAAGAAGGAGCAGCTCTGGTTTGTGGGGCAAGGGCGGGAAGCGGGTGAGAATCCCTACTACCAGCACCTCTACCGAATCGGGCTCGATGGCAATCGTAGCAGTCTGGCACTGATAAACCCCGGTGAGGCAGAGTATACCTCTAGCGTCTCCCCCTCAAAGGACTTCGTGGTGGATGTCGCCTCACGCCCCGACTTAGCGCCGAAAGCCGTTCTCCGTGACCGTGAGGGCAAGGTGCTTCTCGATCTTGAGGAAACGAAGCTGGAGCGTTTGCTGGAGCTGGGCTGGCGGATGCCGGAGCGCTTCATGGTGAAGGCAGCCGACGGCGTGAATGATCTCTACGGCAATCTCTGGCGACCCACCGACTTTGACCCGAAGAAAAAATATCCGATCATTGCTTATGTCTACCCTGGCCCTCAGACCGAGTCGGTGAACTCTGGCTTCTCGCTGAGTGCTAATAACGCACGTCTGGCTCAGCTTGGTTTTGTGGTCATTCAGATCGGCAATCGGGGGGGGAATCCAGCCCGCTCGAATGCCTACCATAGCTTTGGGTACTACAACCTACGCGACTATGGCCTCGCTGACAAGAAAGCCGGAATCGAGCAGCTTGCTGCGCGCTTCCCATGGGTTGACATTGAGAAAGTGGGAATCTTTGGGCACTCCGGCGGTGGTTTCATGACGGGCGCTGCGCTTCTGATGCCCCCGTACAATGAGTTCTTCAAAGTGGGGGTGAGCAGTGCCGGAAACCACGACAATAATATTTATAACTCGAACTGGAGTGAGCAGCACCACGGCTTGAAAGAAATCCCTGTTCTCGATAAAGATGGCAAGCCGACGGGTGAGACAAAGTTTGAGATCAAAGTTCCCACCAATGCCGAGCTCGCTGCGAACCTCAAGGGCAAGCTGCTTTTAGTGCATGGAGATATGGACAACAATGTCCATCCTGGCAACACCATCCGTCTGGTCAATGCATTAATTAAAGCCGGTAAACGCTTTGATTTTATGCTCCTGCCTGGTCAAGCGCACGGTTTTGGGGAAATGACCGGCTACTTCAACCAGATGACTCTGGAGTACTTCGCGGAGCACCTCTTGGGCGACTACCAGCGTGGCAACGCGGAGCTGAAGGCGAAGTAGCCGCCCACAGAACGTGGACGGCTAGCAGTGGACGCTACGCCAGCAGCAGCCCTGGTGTCTCTAGAAGCTCTTTGACACGAGCCAGAAACGCGGCGGCGGGGGCACCGTCGAGGGCGCGGTGGTCGAAGCTCAGGGAGAGGCCCATCATCGGGCGAACGGCGGGCTGGCCGTTCGCCGCGACGATCGTGTCCGTGATGGCGCATATCCCAAGAATCGCCACTTGGGGAGGCGGAATAATCGGATTGAACGCTTGGACACCGTAGTTTCCTAAGTTAGTGACGGTGAATGTCCCGCCGGAGACTTCGCTACTCGCCAGCTTCCCGGTACGCGCACGCGCTGCCAGGTCAACTCTGTCTTTGGCGAGCTGGGTCAGACCCTTGCGCTGGACCTCTTTAATCACCGGCACGATCAGCCCGTTGTCGCCGAGGGAGACTGCCATTCCGATATGCGCGGCATCAAAGAGGGTGATTGTATCGCCATCTATGTGGGCATTGACCATGGGGTGTTCTTTGAGTGCATGGCCACAGGCTTTGAGGATCAAGTCGGTGGGGGAGATGCGGACATTGTCAGACTTCTCGATGGCGGGGAGAAGCTGCTTGCGGAGCTTGTTGGCCTCGGTCATGTCCACTGCGAGATGGAGCGTGACATGAGGCTTCTCCCGCACGGACTTGCTTAAGTTATCCGCGACGCGTTTGCGCAGACCCGAGAGCTTGACTATCCGTGCGCCAACCTCCGGCACTGTTGCCGCACGCACATCGTCGGCAGTGATACGGCCTCCGGTGCCACTTCCCGCAACGGAAGTCAGATTCACGCCCTCACCTGTCGCAATCGCTTGGGCAAGGGGTGAGACACGCACGGCAGGAACCTCCAGAAGCGCCTGCGCTGCTTCCGCAGACTTGGCGAGAGCGGCATGGGCCGCCTCAATATCGCGCTCGATGATCCGTCCGGCTGGCCCGGTGCCCTTTCCGGCGAGGTCTTTGACATTCACGCCCAGCTCATCGGCGATGCGACGTGCACGCGGCGAAGCATCAAGGGGGCCTCCTAATGGCTCCTCCGCTGGGCGGGGGCTGGGGGGGATTGGCGCGGGCGGGGCTTCCCCAGGCTCACCGACCAGCACGACAGGGGATTCCACTTTGACGTAGGCATCCACGGGAGCCAGAAAACCCAGAATCACACCCGCTTCAGTGCTAGCAAACTCCATATTGGTCTTGTCCGTCTCTAGCTCGCCCAGCGCCTCGCCAATCGCGACCATGTCGCCGACTTTCTTGAACCACTGAACGATACGAACTTCCTCAACCGACTGCCCGAGCACGGGCACCTTCACTGTTCTTGCCATCCGTTGTAGCTAGTTCCTTCCAAAAACTTCGCGCCGCGCTTCTCGATCGGCGTCGCGCTTGGCGATATCCTGCCGCTTGTCGTAGAGCTTCTTGCCACGCCCAAGCCCGAGCTCCAGCTTGGCAAAACCACGCTCAAAGATAATGGCCAGCGGGACGAGCGACAGCCCTTTTTGTTGGGTCTGCCCGAGCAGGTGGTCAATTTCTTTGCGTGTGAGCAGCAATTTACGGACCCGTGTCGGTTCGACATTGTCGCCATGGCCCTGGGTGAAGTGCGCGATATGCAAATTATGTAGCCACAGCTCGTTCTTCTCGATACGCGCGTAGCCATCGGTGAGATTCGCTTTGCCGGCCCGGAGTGACTTCACTTCCGTGCCGACCAACACCATCCCGGCGACATAGGTCTCCTCAATGAAATACTCGTGGCGTGCGCGACGGTTCAGCGCGACAGTGCGCTTCTGACCGCTCTTCTCTTCAGCTTTACTGGTGGACATGAGGCCCTATTATACCGCGAAGCCGTCAGTTGATGCGGATGAAGTGATCGGCCATCTTGAGGGAGATTGTCCCGTGTGTCATCACAGGGCGGTCGGGCATGTGGCAGGAAATGCACTTCTCCTTGGGGTTGACCGAGCACACTCTCTCCGGGGCGCTATGACACGAGACACAGACTGCTTCGTAGCGCTTTGTATCTTTGGAGGCATTGCTGTGCGGGTTATGACACGTCACACAGGTGAGCTTATTGGCACTCTCTTTAAAACAACGGCTTTGGGCAAGACCGTAGGGCTGAAAGCGGTTGGTCAGCTTCTTGGACACGGCGGGCATCCCAGCGACATCGTCTTCGGTGCGATGACAGCGGCCACACAGAGTATTGAGCGCCGTGCCGGTTGCCCCCCGCAGCGACGAGATAGCAAGATCGTGCGGTTTCTCGCTTTTTTGCATCGCGGCGACGTGCTCGGCTCCAGGGCCGTGGCACGACTCACAGCCGACACCAAAGAAGCGCTTCTCGGGTAACAGCGAGACCAGAGGCAGGGTGACCGCGTGGCAGCTCAGGCACTGACGCGTTGCTTCCTCTTTGTGGATGGCGCTCCCTAAGCTTCGGGAAAGCTCCTGGATACCCGGAGTGAGGTGCCACTGTTTTTCGTGGGGGAAGTAGCTCTGCCGGATCTCCGCACTGGTCTGCTTGAAGACGGCCAGAAAGGTGATACCGGTTTTCCCGGAGCCGAGCGCGAGCTGAAGCGGTAATTTTGAGGTGGCAGAGTGCGCCACCAGCCTGCCGTCCTCAACGGTGAAACGCCCCTCGCCGGGCACCACACCCGGTGCGGGCGTTAGTGTGCCTAGATCTGCCACTGTCGCCTCCCGTAGAGTTTGTGCATGATTGCTCTGGTGGTGGCTTTCGAACTCACTCGCATGGCACGGCTGGCAGGCAGCCGTGCCCGCGTAGGGGGTTGGCTCTAGGAGCAACGCCTCTGGTGCGACTACCGACGGCGGCTGCTTCTGTGGGGTGCAGGCCAGTGCGCCTAGAACCAGGAGCGGCAGCAAAATACTCCAGCTTTTGGGGACAGTAACGCGCATAATAACAAGGTTAACGGGGAATCGGCTTTCCCTCGCGCAGTGCCGGGAGCCACGCACTCCAGCAGCGTTTTTCGTAGGCGGCCTGGGAGCCGTTCTCGTTCTGGTGACCTGCAACAGGGAGAAGGATCAGCTCTTTGCGACTCTGGATCTGATTCGTGGCAGCGATAATTCCCTCCGGCGGGCAGGTCTCATCAATCAGGCCGCAGCCGATCAGCACGGGGCACTTGATCCGCGATGTGAAGTTGGCAACATCGAAGTAGCGGCTGGCTTCGCGCACTTTGTTTTTATCTTTGTTGCCCGTGTTATTGACCCACTGCGGCCAGCCCGGTGAGCGGCCCACATCCGGGCCGAGCATATCGCAGCCCGCGGGAACCGAGGCGAGGGCGGCGGTTATTTTCGGATGAAAGCCCGCCGTCACCAGCGCCTGCAAACCGCCCTGACTCCCGCCCATCACCACCAATGTCTTGCCGTCCCAGTCCGGGTGCTCGGTCAAGTACTGCGCGGCACGGTAGCAGGAGAGATACATCCGCAAGAAATAGCTGGTCTCCGGGCTGTCGTTGCCGATCGCAGGGTAGTTATTCAGTGGCCCTCGACTCTGCTCTTCGTAGAATGCGGGCGGCTGGTCAATGGGAAGGTCGTGGGCCTCGATGTTGAGCGCCAGCCAGCCGTCGGCGGCGCGATCCGTGACCCAGTTCTTGGGCAGACCATAGACTCCGGCCCACTGGACGATTAAGAGCGCGGGGAGCTTTGTCTTTCCCGCTGGCTGGGCCGTGTGCCCCTGAATCTTCGTCCCCCGGATGTTATCCATGGTGATCTTGGAATACAGAACTCCTGCCTTGCCGGAGATCCCACGCTCCAGCCTCGGGTTGGCGGGGACGCCCTCCAGCTCTTTCACTTTCGTGGCCCAGAAGGCATCAAAGTTAGCGGGGCGCTTCGCCGAGAGCATGACTCTTTCCGGTGCGGCCACCGCTCCACCTCGGCTGCGCGAGCCTTGAAGCACAAGTAGCAGTGCGCCCGGTCTTTCAAAGCGCGCCTCGACGACACCGACGCCATTGGTTAGCGTGGCGCTCCCTTTGCTCTGCTCCGTCAGGCCACCTTTTTTGACAACATAGTCCACTTTTTCAGGAGCCATGCCCTCGCCCGCCCAGTTCACACTCCAGCGAACTGTTTGACCTACGCGGTAGACGCCATCGGGGTGATCTGCTGTGACCATAAAACGCGCTGCTTGCATTGTATATTCCTTTGACTAGACAAAAAAACAAAAGCCTCCTGATTTTACCAGAAGGCTTTTAAGAGCGGGAGACGAGACTCGAACTCGCGACATTTTGCTTGGGAAGCAAACGCTCTACCACTGAACTACTCCCGCAGTGCCTACGATTCTATCGGTTTTTTGCAGAGTGTGCAAGGCTCAGTAGACCCGCTTGCCGGTCCATTCTTTGTTGGGTTCCTCGCTGCCGCTGCCCCACTTGCCCGTGAAAGACTCGCCGTCGTCGCTGAGCACAAACCAGCCTTGTCCCCCGGAAGCGCCATGCTCCGTCCAGGTAAACGTCAGCCGATCTCCGATGAGTGTTCCCTCAATGACCCCCTCACTGGAGGGGTAGGTGCCGGTGACCCGGTTGCCATGAATATCCAGTGTCAGCTCCCCAAAGGTTGCGCTCCACTTTCCCGCAAAGGTTCTTGTGCCACGTCGCGTGAGCAGATAGACCGGCTGGAGCTTGAGCGCGTCTTTGACGGACTGGGCAGGGCCATCGGGAAGCTGAGTGGCCAATATCTCAGACTTACCTTCCTGCACCGCCCCGACTTTTCCATAGAGCTGTGCTAGGCTGAGGGCATACTTGACGACATCATCGCCGCTCCAGTGCTTGCCACGGGGCGGCGGTGGGAGCCAGAGCTTGATCCAGTTTGCGCCCCCGGGGATGTTGCGAACCAGCTCGTTTAGCCAGTCCTCCACCCGGCTCGCATCATTGAGCGGCTGGCGGGGCGGTACTATCCGTGCCCCGGCAAGCGTTGAATCGGCAAGAAGACGCACACCAACGCGCTCACCCACCTCACGGAGCAGCGTCTCCAGCGCACGCACACTAGCAGGAGCCTGTTCCTGCGTAATCACAATCGGTGGAACGAGAGGAAGCATCATTTACACATCCAAAAGATCTAGCCCATTATACGGCGTTTGCCGCGCACTGGGCAAAGATGTGGTCAAGGATTCCCAGAAGGCGGGGCGGATCGGTGATGCCATAGGTCTGAGTCCCAAACCAGCGCGGCTCTGTGGTGCGCAGATAGAACTGCCAGCCCTGGCCGTTGGTGACAATCCCGTAGACATCAATGCTCTTCCTCACTTTCGTGTTCAGCTCGGCGCTGGTCTGCATCTCCACCAGGCACTGCGCCAGCCCTTTATCAAAATCATCTTTCTTGGCCTCCGTCACGCACACAAAGGGCGTCGTCGGAACCGCCCCGCGCGGCGCAACCAGATAGTCTAAAAGCCCACCGCTCCGCTCGCCCTGAATCGTGGTTTCTTTGAAGATACGCAGATTGGTGTAGGGCTGGCCCGCTTCCTCAAAAAACGCGTCTACTAAAAGCAGCTTCGCTCCCTCGGAGCGCGACGTATCAAAAAGCACCAAGCGGCGCATCTTCTCCTCAAAAAACGCACTCGGCTCCTTGGTCGCCGCAGGGATTTCCCAGGCTTCTGTCTCCAGAATCCCAACCCACTCCAGCGCACTTGCCAGATCAAACTCCGAAAAACTCTTGCGTGGCATAGCTTACTCCGGTTCCTCAAAGTAATCTTGATCAATGCGCTTGATAACGAATGTGTCTTGCACACCTACACCGAGGTTGTACTCGATCATCAGTGAGGCTAGGCGTGGGCCGTCAATTAGAATAATCTTATATGTAGGATTCATCTTGGCCGCTTTTTCTGCGGGATCAGTAAATCCTGAAGTCGTTAATAAAACACCTTTATTTGCACCATTATTTACTAGGCTACCAAGGAAAGTTTGAACAATTTCACTTCCCACATTTCCTTTCCAGCGTTTTGCCTGAAGATAAATCACATCTAACCCTAGACGATCTTCGTTGATAATGCCATCTATTCCGCCGTCGCCGCTTTTGCCTACTGTTTTTCCTGCGTCCTCGCGGGAGCCACCGTAGCCCATTGCAAGCATCAAGTCCACGACAAGCCGCTCAAAAAAGGCAGGTGGTATCTGTTTGACAGTATCAAGAATGTCCGAGGCAAGTTTTTCATTGACCTCTAGCCAAATACGCTGAAGGGTTTCTTCCGGGGTTTCCAAGGATAAGATTGGTGTCGGAGGAGCGGTGACAGTTAGGGTTTTCGTTTTGTTTTTGTAAGCGACGAACTCAGGGAACTGTGCGAGAAACTTCCCATCAATCTTGACTGGAGGATTGTTGAGAACTTTGGAACCCTGGTGTGTGATCTTGACCAAACCTCTGCTGGGGGATTCAACTAGGCCAGCCTGCTTCAAGTAAGACTTTGCCCAGCCAACTCTATTTACATAGGTTGGTTGACCCGTGAGTCCCACTTTTGCTTTTTCTGCATCGGTGAGTCTAAACTTTTCTGCCAACTCCTCGCAGACAGCCTTGAATGACTTCGGAGCAGTAGCGACGCATTTCAGGAGCGGTAACATAAACGTCTGATAATCTGGGACAGGCATAGTCGTATTTTACCAGGGATGCGCCGGGTGCCCACCCGAAGGGAAGGGCGTTTAGCCATGGGGATGTAAGGCGCGTCCCGCGACAGCAGGACTTGACATTCAAACGAATGTTTGATATACTCTTTTTGGGTCTTTGATACAATCTGTGTTGGTGGTTGCCAGTAACGAATCGTTAATCCGACGGGCGTAAAATACAGACGGTCAGCCTCGTAACAATGGGTGTAGGGCGGTACACCATCGGTGCAAAACCGTAGAAGCCCTCGGATTTATCCGAAGGGAGCCGTCACTCCACCCAGGCTTTTTGGTGGCCACCACCGAGCATTCTTCGGACTTGCTCGATCAGGCCCTCGTCGGGGTCCACGAGAATGGGGGTTTTTATTAAATACTCGCCGCTGGGGGTCTCGGCGTGCACCACTAAGGGCGAGCCGCCGTCTTTGCTGGTGAACATTTCTTTGACCATGTGCAGGAGCGTGCGGTTGTTGGGGTCAATGCGCACATGAACCGTGCGGGGGCGGGCATCGGCGGCCATGGCGTTCTCGACAATCCGCTCGATCTTGTCGGCGATCAGCTCGATCTGGACGTTCTTATCAGCGGCGGCGGGTTCCGCGCCCTCTTCTGCCACGTCACTCTTTAAGATGCGCTCCCGGTGCTGCGCCCGGCCAATGATCGCGACCACGGAGTTGACAATACAGTACTTTCCCCACTCGGCGGCGCACTTGGGAAAGAGCGTCACGCTCACCGAACCCGTGGTGTCCTCCAGCGTCACAAAGAGCATTGCGCTGCCGGTCTTGGTGTACTTGGTGCGCACCTCAGTGATCATTCCACCCACAGTCACTTGCTGGTTGGGCGTGCTCTCGCTGATCTGATCGGCGCGCCAGGCCCGCCACTTACGGCGCAGCTCGGGCTCAAACGGCTTGACTGGGTGCTCGGTGAGATAGAGGCCCAGCAGCTCTTTTTCCCAGCCTAGCCAGACCCCGCGCGGGTGATCCGGCACATTAGGCAGTGGCTGTACGGACTCCACCGAAGCGGCATCGTCGCCCGCATCGTCGCCCCAGAGCGAGATCAGTCCCGCCTTGGCATCTTTTGCCCCCCGTGCGGCGGCGGCGACGGCGTCTTCGAGCGTCTCCATCAGCGCCCTTCGGTTCGGGTGAATGCTCTTAAATGTCCCGGCTTTGATCAACATCTCAATCACGGACTTAGACGTGAGACCCTCTGCGAAAACTCGGGTGCAGAAGTCCGGGAGGCTGATAAACTTGCCGCCTTTCGCGCGTGCCTGTAAGATCGTCTCAATGGGGGACTTGCCGATATTCTTGATCGCCAGCAAGCCAAAGCGAATCGCGCCCTGGTATTTTTTCTTATCGGTGGGTTCGCGCACCGTGAAGTCAGCGTCGGACTCATTGACATCGGGCGGGAGAATCTCAATGCCAAGTCGCTCGCACTCCTCCAGCGTATTGACGACTTTCTCTGTTTTATCGACGTAGGCCGCCATTAACGCTGCTAAGTACTCTGCCGTATAATTCGCCTTCATGTAGGCCGTTTGATACGCAACCATGGCATAACACGCAGCATGCGCCCCATTAAAGGCATAACCAGCGAAGGGTTCGATGTCAGCGAATATTTTTTCCGCAGATTTTGTACTAACACCTCGCTCTTTGGCACCCTCCATAAAGATACCTTTTTGTTTATCCATATAAGATCGCTGTTTTTTACCCATAGCTCTTCTTAATAAATCTGCCTGTCCTAAAGTTAGTCCTCCAACTGCTTGTACAATCTTAAGGACTTGATCTTGATAAACAATCACACCATATGTCTCTTTTAAGATCGGCTCTAACAGCACATGCTCGTATTCTATCTTATCTGGGTCGAACTTGGACTGGATAAAGCGCGGAATGTGCGCAAGTGGCCCCGGACGGTAGAGCGCCACCATCGCCGAGAGTTCCTTGACGGAGTTGGGCTTCAGCTCCACAATGTACTTGCGCATCCCCGACGACTCCAACTGAAAGACGCCGGTCGTCTCGCCACGCCCGAGCATGTCGTAGGCCTTCTGCGCCCGGGGCTCGTCGTAGTGGAGGGGAATATCCCAGACATCCACCGTCTCGCCGCGTGTCTGCTGGATGAGCTTCACGGCGCGGCTCAGGATCGAGAGGTTGACGAGGCCCAGAAAGTCCATCTTCAGAAGCCCGATAGCCTCCAGCGAGCTGTGTGGGTACTGCGTGGCAAGTGAGCCGTCGTTGAG
>NZ_JAYUPA010000709.1:0-3697 GCF_043760365.1 Armatimonas sp. | reverse complement strand
ATGTCAGAAGAAGTAACATTTTGGGGCCATTTGGTCAGTCGTTTACAGGGAGAGATTCCCGCACAGACACTAGAGGCATACCGACGAGCGAGCCTCGGGGTCTACGAGATGCTGGATCATACCGAGCAGAAGCGCCTGGACATCAAGCTGGAAGGGCACCATCCCTGGGAGGTGCCCTCCGCGACGCAATCTGAGGTTCTCTGCTCCTGGAATGCCTACGCCCTCCAGCTTCTAGGCGATAAATTCATCGAAGCCGATTACGCAGGCAGTCCCACGACACGGGGCTACCTCCCTCCTGTCACTGGCGATCAGGTTCTGAGCTTCTATCAGCAGGTCGAGGGCTGGATGAGCCGAGCGCGGCAAGCGCACAGCAATCCTAACTACCGCCTGGATGTCGGGGTGCCTGCTGAGCTTCCTCCCTGGAGTGAGGTAGAGCCCTGTCCCAATGCACACCTTCATGGGATGCTGGAGGCGATGCGTAGCCTGCGGGATCATGCAGGTGTCGCGATGTCTTTCTTTGAGGAGGCCAAGTCCCCCGAGGACAAGCAGAAATCGGTTGGCTTTGCCCGCCAGCTCTGGGCAGCGGCCAAGTCCAAGGCCGACTACGCCGAGAACCTCTGGGGCGGGAACCCTTCACAGGAGTTGCATGAGCGCATCGAGGAGCATGCCAAGGAGGCTATCGAGCAGCTCTATCGCCTGGGCCAGCTGCTGGCGATGCCCGCACTTCTGGACAAAGAGAGTGCGGCCAAAGAGAAAGCCCCGCCGCCCCCTGCGAGCGTCGCGCCACGCGCACATACCATCCCAGGGCCGGGTGAGGTTGGGTTTGACCCGTGGTGCCTCACGGATAGTGACAGCCTCAGACGGCTCAAGGCAGACCCGGAGGCGCGTAAGGCAATAGGTCGGCTGTGGAAGCTCGATCCCGATCCGCAAAAGACGCTTGCCATTCTGAGTGAGGTGCGGGAGGCATTCAAGCGCGGAGATATTGGCTATGCTACGAAGGGAGGCTCAGATCGCCGTCTAGGGTTCTTCTTCTGCTGCCCTTGGGCATCTGTCTACGTCGCTCTGCGCCCGTTGACGCTGGATGGCAACTCACTGCGAACGATGCAGCAGTTTGTCTATGACGTGAACTGTGAGGGGATGAACCTTGGGCGTCCCTTTGTGCGCCGTATTATGGTGGCCAACTTTAACCCCACCGATGAGATGGAGTACGGCGATCCGGACGAGGCCCCCGACCACTAACCCAGTATCCGAGTACTATCAATAAACCAAGCACCGACACTAGGCAGCATCCTCTCTACGGTGCCGCCTAGTGTTATTTTTTGTAGCTTACTCCACACGGAAGCGAAGCAGCCGTAGGGCGTTCGCGACGACAACCAGGGTGCTGCCTTCGTGGAAGAGAACCGCAATGCCGATACTGGCGAACCCAAATAATGTGGAAGGCACCAGCAGAGCGATCACACCGAGTGAGATGAACAGGTTCTGTTTGATGACCCGGCGCGACTCCCGGCTCAGTGCAACCGCAAAGGGCAGTTTCGAGAGATCGTCTGCCATCAGGGCAACGTCCGCCGTTTCCAGTGCCACGTCAGTGCCGCCTGCGCCCATGGCAATCCCTACTGTTGCGTTTGCCAGAGCAGGCGCATCGTTTACGCCGTCCCCTACCATCGCTACCTTGCCGTGTTTTTTTAGCAGTTCCTGAATGGCAGTAACTTTATCCTGTGGCATCAGGTCTGCACGCACATCGGTTAGTCCCGCTGCACCCGCGATGGTTTTAGCAACACGAGCGTTGTCGCCCGTCAGCAGGATAAGAGACTTGATCCCCAAAGATTTGAGTTTTCGGAGTGTGTCCGGCGTTTCCGGGCGCAGTTCATCGGCAAGTCCGAGTATTCCCGCAAACTGATCTCCGATGCTTACCAGCATCGTCGGCTTCCCGGCCTCGCCTAACTCCTGATATTTTTGGGCAACCTCAACGGGAACCTGCATTCCGGCTTCTGCAAACAATGCAAGGTTTCCGATCCGAACCGTCTTGCCTTCGAACTCGCTTAGTACGCCGCGTCCCTGGATCGTTTGCAGTTCGGCAGCGGGCGGCAAAACCAGCTTTTCCCGCTCGGCGCGGCGGACGACTGCCTGCGCCAGCGGGTGGGCTGAGCGACTTTCCACGGTTGCCGCGATGCGCAGGAACTCACTTGAAGACATTCCGGAAAGAGGGATGATGTCGGTGACTTCGGGCCTGCCGCGCGTGATCGTGCCAGTCTTATCCAGCGCGATAGCTTCCAGTGCTCCTAAGTTCTCCAGGTGGACGCCGCCTTTGATGAGCACGCCGTTTCGCGCCGCCTGACCGATCCCGGCCAGAACCGCAGCCGGTGTTGCCAGCGCGAGGGCACACGGAGCGGCTGCTACCAGAGTACTCAGTGCCCGCAGAATCGCTATCTTCCAGGGAAGCCAGCCCAGGAGCGGCGGGAGAACAGCGGCAATAAGCACCGTCAGGAGTACAATCGGCACGAAGATGCGCTCAAAGTTATCGGTGAAGCTCTGGGTTGGTGATTTCTGCGTCTGCGCCTCCTCCACCATCTTGATGACGCGTGCCATAGTCGTATCCTGGGCGAGTTTAGTTACCTCCACTTCCAGAGCGCCGTCACCGTTGATCGCCCCCGCAAATACACCTTCCCCGACGACCTTCTCGACCGGTACGCTTTCTCCGGTGATAGGGCTTTGATCCACAGCCGAGCGCCCCTGAAGTATCTTGCCATCGACAGCGATGCGGTCGCCAGGCCGGATAATTGCGATGTCTCCAACACGCAGGTCCACGACGGGCAATTCCTTTTCCACCCCATCACGCCTCACGCGGGCCACCTTGGGGGTGAGCTTGCCAAGCTCGCTGATCGCGTTTCTGGCTCGCTCCATGGCGTAGTGCTCCAGTGCATGGCCGAAGGAGAACAGAAAGAGCAAGAGCGCTCCCTCGACCCATTCACCCAGAACCGCTGCCCCGATTGCCGCGACGAGCATCAGGAAATCCACGTCCAGCTTTCCGCGCAAGGCGGAAGGCAAGCCGTGCCGTGCGAGGTCTAAGCCGCCCGCGATGTAGGCAGCGATATAGATACCGATGGCTGGGAGCCGGGGCAGGTGGAAGACGCGCTCCCCGAGGAAGCCAATGGCAAGCAGGAGACCGGAGAGCAGCGACATAGACAGCTCGGGGTTTCGCCGGAACCAGTTCGCGCCTTCGGGTGCCTCGGCGTGGCTGTGCCCTTCATGGTCGCCGTGCTCCTCGTGGCCTTCGTGATCGTGCTTGTGGCCTGCGTGTTCATCTTGCTCCCCAAAACGAAGTCCTAGAGAGCGCACCGCCTGCACAATCGCCTCGTGGCTGGTGAGGGTACTATCGTACTCCACCTTCATCTTCTCGATAGGGTAGCTGACTCCCACGTTCAAGACGCCAGGGAGTGCTCGCACGGCCTGTTCGATATTGGCCGAGCTGGTGCCGTGGTCCATACCAAGAAGTGGCAGAGTCTCATGGCGAAAGCGGGTCGTGATCTCGACTCCGGTGTCGCGGGCAATACGCTCCACCCGCTCCAGGGGAACGAGATTGGGGTCGTAGTGCAGGCAGTGTCAAGACCGGGGCAAAAATCCCCAAATCACCGGATGAATTTTCCCCACATCAACGCGCAAAACTAGACCGATTCTCCCTTCGTTTCCCCTTTACTCA
>NZ_JAYUPA010000708.1:0-3697 GCF_043760365.1 Armatimonas sp. | reverse complement strand
AAGTGCCAAAAACTGCTGGGGCTGCTCTATGCCGACGAAGCCGCACCGTATGCCGAGATCTCACAGAAGCTAGGGATTCCCGTGGGGAGCATTGGGCCACAGCGGGCACGGTGTCTGGAGCGTCTGAAAAGAAAGTGGGAGGAGCTGGAGGCGTAGGCGTATTTTTCCCGACGCTTGCGGGTTCTTGATAAAAGACATGGACGAATTTACGGACGGGTGGCTGGAAACGACGCTCCGGTCGGCGCTGGAATCGGAGCCTGCGCCGTCGGCGGCGGCGCTTGACTTCGCCCTCGGGCTGGCACGGATGCTGCCCACTGCCAATCGTCCGTCGCTTATTGCACGCCTTGTCTCAGGCGGCCAGCCGCTCGCGACGGCGCGTGGCGGCGTGGCGCAGCAGCGGCTCTACGAGACAGACAGCCATCTGATCACGCTCTGGGACGAGGCCGACTCGGGGGCGAGCCGCTACCTGATTGGACAGGTCTATGCAAAAAATAATGGACCGCTCGTGCCCGAGTCCGTGACCCTGTTTTCGGTGCAAAGTGCCGAGATCAGCGCCCGGCAAGAGGACAGCGAGTTCCATGTGGCAGGTGTCGCGCCCGGAGTCTATGCCCTGCGCTGCGCCCTGGAGAGCGCGGATATTCTTCTGCCCGGAGTCGAGGTCGGCACTTAGGCATGGACGCACTCGCGGAGGCGCGCGCGCTACGGCAACAAGGCCGCCACGAAGACGCACTGAGAGCGTTTGCCCGCGCCGTGCAGGAAGCAGCCGCCGCGGGCGAGACGCTTCTGGCGGTGCAGGTTCGGATTGGGGAGATTGACAGTCTTGGCATGCTAGGCCGCTACGACGAGGCCCATGCACTGGCAGAGGCGCTGGAGCCACAGCTTCCGCCACGCGATGCCGCGCGCGTGCTTGGCAACCTGGGGAGTCTGCACCTACGGCGCGACCAGTACTCCGAAGCCCTAGCCTGCTACGAGAGAGCGAGCGCACAGGATGCCGACCCGCGCCTACATGCCGGACTCGCCGTAAACTCCGGGATTGCACTGACCTATCTGGGCCGCCACGACGATGCCGAAGTGCGCTACGAACACGCCCGAGTGCTCTACACCACGCTAGGCTCACGCTTCGATGCCGCTGTCGTCGCGACAAATCTGGGATTTCTCAGCGCCACCGCGGGCCGCTACGCAAAGTCGCTCGCACTGCTCGGCGAGGCAATCGGCGTATTTCAATCGGAAAAAACAGAGCATGAGCTGGCCCGCGCAGCAATAGATGCCGGTGAGACCTGCCGCGCACTGAATCTCTTGCCTGAGGCGCTGGCACACTTCGGCAGCGCACAAGCGATCTTTGAGCAGCTCCCGCTCGACTATGACCGCGCCCGCGCGGCTCTCGGGCAGGCCGCCGTGCTCGCCCAGCAAGGCCGCGATGCCGACGCGGAGGTGGCACTCTCCCAGGCGGAGACGCTCTTTGTGGCGCAAGGAAACGCAGTTCAGCAAGCCCATGTCCAGCTTCTACGCGCTCTACTCCATCAGCGCCAGGGCCGAGAGACCGAAGCCCAAGCAGCGGCGCAAACGGTGCGAGAGGGCTTTATGGCCGCAAGCTTACCCGGGTGGGTTGCCGAGGCGCAGCTGGTTCTGGGTGAGAAACTGGAGAGTGTCGCAGCGCTGGCTCGCACCACGGGCCGTGTCTGGCTGGAGAGCCGCGCGGAGCGTGCGCTCGGACTGAAAACCACAGACAGAGCCACGGCGCTGGAGCACTTCCGACGAAGTGTCACCGCGCTAGAGAGCCTGCGGGCGGGGATCGCACCAGAGGAGCTGCACGTGGCGTTTCTCTCCGATAAAGAGGCGATCTACAGCGAGCTGGCGAGCCTCTTGCTCAGCAATTCTCCCACGGAAGCCGAGCTTGCCGAAGCGCTAGCCGTCACGGAGCGCTCCCGCTCCCGCTTGCTACTGGAGCGCGTGCTCTCTGCCGCGGAGAGCTTGCCGTCCAGCCCGACGCTGGAAACGCTCCGGGCGGAGCTGAGCCGCGCCTACCGAGAGACACTCCCTCAAGACCCGAGCGAGCCGCAGCGCCATGGCCTGCTCTCTCGTGATCTCTCCCAGCTCGAAAGTGCCTACGCACAGGCTCTGCGCAAAAGTGAGCTGGCGCACTTGCTACCGAAAAGCATCTTCCAGAACACGCTCCCCGATCGGGCAGCACTTCAAGCCGCGCTCGCGCCCGACGAAACACTGCTGATCTTTGGGCACTTTGGCGAGAGCCTCGGGGCATTTGTGCTAGAGCGCGAGCGTCTCACAGCCCTCCCGCATCTGGCGGAGCTCTCCGAGCTCCGGCATGCGGCACGCCGCTTTCGCTATCACCTACAGAAAATGGCAGGAGCCCCCACGCTTCGCCCCCTGCTTGCGCCCGCTCTCAAGACGGAACTGGACGCTGTTCTCACACAGCTCTATGACTTCGTTTTCCGACCAATAGCCGCAAAGATTCGCACCAAACGGCTGGTTATCGTCCCGACGGACGTGCTTCACGGGCTTCCTCTCGCGGCCTTTCGCGACAAAGACACCTACTTACTAGATCAGTATGAGCTGGTTATCACGCCCAGCGCCGCGATCTGGCACACCCTGGTAAGCCGACATAAACCCTCAAAGCTCCGTACCGGCCCGGCACTCCTCGTGAGCCTGCAAAGCGTAGGAACCGAGCAGGCACAGGCTGAAGTCGAAGCAATAGAGCCGTGCCTCACTGAGGTGACGGCGCTTGCGGGCAGTGCGGCGACACTTACGGCGGTGCGCGAGCAGATGAAAGACAAGGCAATCTTGCACTTTGCGACCCATGCGCTCTTTCGGCAGGACAACCCGCTCTTCTCGGGCTTGCAGCTCTCGGAGGGGTGGCTTCTGGCGCGGGATCTCTATGGTTTGCCGATTGATGCCGATCTGGTCACTCTCTCAGCGTGCCAGACGGCGGTGTCGCAGATCGCGGCGGGCGACGAGCCTTTTGGACTGGTGCGTGGCTTTCTGGCCGCAGGAGCGCAGCGTGTCGCCGCGAGCCTCTGGCCTGCCGATGATGCGGCGACGGCAGCACTGATGCAGGGATTCTATGGGAAAATCGCACGGGGACAGACACCGTCCCAAGCCCTGCGAGCGGCACAACAAGAGCTACAAGCGCTGTGGCCGCACCCGTACTACTGGGCGGCGTTCTGCCTGATGGGAAGTGGATAATGAAGATTGCATTACTGGGACTCGGGCTCTTGAGCCTGGCACTGAGTGGCTGTGGCGGAAGCGATACGAGCGCCTTCCCCTCGCCCTTTGGCACGAATAATGAGCGAGGGATTCTGCTACGGATTCAGCCGGGCACTGATCCCGTGGCACTGGCACGGGAGTACGGGCTAACCCTAGACGACGGCGACCCGAGTGGCAATCTCTACCGTTTCCGTCAGCGTGAGGACGATAAAGAGGATCGCAATAAGCTCTCCGAGCGACTACGGGGCGATGCACGCTTCACGGACGCGGAGCCCGACGAGGGGGTTCGCTGCCCGGAAGGCAGCAGTGTCACGGGAGACCCAATCCACGTGCCCTTTGATTTTGTGGGCACCAGTGATAGCCGCTACACTCCGCTGGCGAGTGACTACAGCAGCACGACAGTCAATCCCACCGCCAGCCAGCAGCTTGGGCTAAGCGACTCACGGAGCGTCAAGCGCACCACGGCGGTGATTGT
>NZ_JAYUPA010000707.1:0-3699 GCF_043760365.1 Armatimonas sp. | reverse complement strand
CGGCGATGCGCCAGCGCAACTCCTACAAGTGCTGGGAAGAAGACGGACGCCTGCCCTCAGTGGTAATTGAGATTACCAGCAGGAAGACCAAAAACGAGGATATTGTCACCAAGTACGCACTCTACGAGCGCCTTGGTATCCACGAGTACTTTCTCTTTGATCCGACCGGAACACACCTCAAAGACCAGCGGCTGCGCGGTTTTCGTTTGGGTGAGGCGGGCCACTACCAGCCGATTGCGCACACCGAGGGGCGTCTTTTTAGTGAGGCGCTCTATCTGGAGCTGTTCGGCGAAGGAACGCGGCTGCGCTTCTATGACCCGACAACTTTTACTCTCCTGCCCACCCCCAGCGAGCTACGCCGCCAGGCTGCCCGTGAAAAACAGCGAGCTGATTCTGCCGAGGCGCGTGTCACAGAGCTTCTGGCGGAGCTAGAGCGCTTGAAAGAGAACTCATGAGCGAAGAAACAGAAAAAAACAAAGAACCTCTCTCACGGCGGGATTTTCTGCGCCGGGCGGGAAAAGAAGCGGTTGACACGGGCACCAAGCTCGTGCCGGGCGGGAATCTAGCACGGCAGGCGCTGGGGATGCAGACGACATCCTCCCTTCCCTGGTGGAACCTGCTAGCAAAATGGCGCCAAAAAAGAGCCGACGAAGACCGTAAAACGAACGAAGAATCTAAAACAAAGGAACAAGACACTGGAACCGACAACGGATAACTTACTGCGGGTCGCCAAAGAGGCAGCCTATCTCTGTGGCAAGCGGACGCTCGCCTACTTCAATACGGGCGTTCTTGCGGAGATGAAGGGCGACAATACTCCTGTCACGATTGCGGACAAAGAGGGCGAGCGGGTTCTGCGCGAGTGTATTCTCTCCCACTTCCCGGATCATGCGATTCTGGGGGAAGAAGAAGGCGCTTCGGAGGGAACGGCTCCTTTTCGCTGGATCTGCGACCCCATTGATGGCACCAAAGCCTTCGTGGCGGGCGTCCCACTCTACGGCACGTTGATCGGGGTGGAGCGCGAGGGGGAGATCGTCGCCGGGGTGATCTATCTGCCGGCACTCGACGAGATGATCGCCGCCGGTAAGGGGCTGGGCTGCACGATCAATGGTCGCACTTGCCGGGTCGCCGATAAGCCGCTGGAGCAGGCCGTGGTTGTCTGTTCGTCTATTGTGCGCTCCCAGAAGCGCTCCGAGGCGTTTGCCAAGCTTACGGAGAAGACTTATCTTCAGCGCACATGGGGCGATGCATTTGGCTACGCACGCGTGGCGATGGGCCAGCTCGATATCATGCTGGACCCTGTCAAGAGCCCTTGGGATGTGGGTCCGATGCCCGTGATCTTCGCCGAAGCCGGTGGCCGCTGCTCCACCTGGAAGGGCGAGAGTGATATCTACGGGCGAGACTTCTTCGCCACGAGCGAGAGGCTCTACCCCCAGGTGCTAGACATTCTCTCCAGCGCCCCCGACTTCTAGAACCCAAAACTTCTCGGTCAGCGTTTCCAGATTGTCGTGTCCAGATTGAGAATCGCCTGTGCCACTGCGGTGGCGCAGGCGACCTCGATGGGATTGAGTGCGGGGTCGGTTTTCTTCTCCCCCACTGTCAGGAGCTTTGCCGCGCCAGCAGGATCAGCGGTGAAGAGCTGGCGCTCGGTGGCGTAGAGCTGCTCCAAAAGTCGCACCTCCGTGGGCGTGGGAAAGCGGGTGGCGAGGGTTCGGAAAGCGAAGACAACGCGCTGGGTATCGGTCGTGCCCCCGTCGCGAACGATTTTCTCGCCTAACACGCGGGCTGCCTCAACAAACTGCGGATCATTGAGAAGAACCAATGCTTGAAGCGGCGTGCTCGTGTTCTGCCGCCGCGCCGTGCACACCTCGCGCCCACTGGCATCAAAGGCCATCATGTTGGGCAATGGAGCCGTGCGTTTCCAGACCGTGTAGACGCTGCGCCGGTAGAGATCGCCCCCAATACTTTGCCGGTACGCAGGGCTCATGGAATTGGCCTCGCGCCACAGATCCCCAGGCTGGTACGGGCTCACGGGCGGGCCGCCGAGCTTTGTGTCCAGTAACCCACTTGCCGCCAGCGCCACATCGCGAATGGTCTCCGCCGACAGACGATAGCTGGGAGCACGGGCGAATAAAACATTCTGCGGGTCGCGCTTCTGCAACTCAAGCCGCTGCGCACTTTTCTGGCGGTAGGTCTGGCTGAGCACGAGCTGCCTGACAAAGCGTTTGACATCCCAGTCGCGCTGGAAGTCTCTCGCCAGAAAGTCTAGTAGCTCAGGGTGGCTAGGCAATCGCCCCTGAATCCCGAAATCTTCGCTTGTCTCCACAAGGCCACGCCCAAAGAACTGCTGCCAGAGGCGATTGACCGCCACACGGGCCGTGAGGGGGTGATCTGGCCGCACGAGCCACTTTGCCAGTGCTAACCTCCCCCCTGGCTCGTTCCTCGCCGTCCCCCCTCCGGCTTCGCGAAGGGGGGGAAGAAAGGCGGGGGTGGTGCGACCGACACGGTTTTTATCGGTCTTGGGCGCGTCGTAGGCACCACGAGCCAGGACGTAGCTCGGGCGCGGGGAGGGCAGTTCCTCCATCGCCATCACTTCCTGAATCGGGTCCTCGGCACGCCAGATTTTCTCGCGTGCGGCGGTGAGTTTAGCTTGGGCGGTGCGGGTCTCGGGATCAAAAGCAGCGAAGTAGTACTCACGGAGCTGATCCAAGGGCTGGCTGGCTCCCCCGGCAAGTTCCAGCGGGGTCAGCGCACGGCTGTAGATCGAGAGTTCGTCAATCAGGCCGCCTTTGAAGCCTCGGTCGCGGAAGCGCTGCCCAAAGGCAAGCGCATGGGTTCCCGTGCCTTTCCAAAGATGATCCCGCAGAACTGTCGTGCGGGCGAGTGCGCCGTTTACATAGAGTTTCATGCCTGCGGCGGTACTGGAGCCATCGTAGGTGACGCTCACACGCACCCACTCGTTGGCAGGCACCGGGCTGGTAGCCCGGATCGCAAGAGCATTGCCGGGCCAGTGGCGCATCATCCGCGCTTGCAGAATCCCGTTCTCGATCATCAGGTCGTAGCCGTAAGGCCCGGCATCGGTGCCCGCGCTGGAGGTGTAGACGACAACGGGGTCTTTGAGTAGTCGTGCATCGCGCATCCAGAAGTCAATCGTAAACGGCGTATGCCGCGTGAAGCGTGCCTTCTCGCCCAGGTTGATGTTGTTCTCCCCATCGAGCTGCGCCGCCTTGCCGATTTTGCCCTCGACCAGCGGGACGTTATCCACGTGCGGCACGCCGTCTAGCGTCTCGAAGCTAAACTGCGACACGAGATCAGGGCGGGTAACGGTGGGGTTGGTCGCCTGCCATGCCTGAAACGCACTTTCCCGCGCCTTCTTTGTCTCGTCCAGCGCTTTCTCGGCCTCGGCTACTTCCCGCTTTGCCTGCTCCAGTGCCTTCTCTTGCTCGGGCGTGGGCAGCAGCACTGAGGGGGTTGGGGTGATACTGCCTGAGTCGTAGAGTCCGTGCTCATCAATGGAGTTGAAGAAGGCGGAGAGGCTATAGAAATCACTCTGCTTGATGGGATCGTACTTGTGATCGTGGCAGCGTGCGCACTCTAAAGTCAGGCCCAGAAACGCGGTTCCAAATGTCCGTACCCGATCGGCCACGTACTCCAGCCGCCACTCCTCGGGAACCGAGCCGCCTTCGTTGGTCATCCGGTGCA
>NZ_JAYUPA010000706.1:0-3713 GCF_043760365.1 Armatimonas sp. | reverse complement strand
CGGGCGCAGATGCCTATGTCACCAAGCCCTTCACCCATGCTGATCTGGTTCGGCAAGTGGAGCCCCTGATTGAGAGAATTCGTACACGGCAGGTACCTCAAGCGGCAGGGGCGAAGAGTGGTGGCTTTTTTAGCAAGCTTAGAGGTGGGTAGTCCCGTGAGCGATTTTCAGAGCACCACTCCGCCTGCTCCCAACATCGAGCCCCTATTGGTTGAGATCGTGCAAGTGGCTGTATCCCAGACAGTGGCAATGTTCGTCGGGATAGAGCCCAAGTGCCTGCCTGCCGAAGAGGTCGCTCGGATCTGGGATGGAATCTGTGGGACGATCTCGTTTGTCGGCGACCGGCGCTACTCCATGACAATGTGCTGCTCCCGTGAGTCTGCGGTTGAGCTGGCACGCGCCATGGCGGGCTTCGAGATTGACTACGATAGCGTGGATATGGGCGATGCCATTGGGGAAGTCGCAAATATTATTGCCGGCAACATCGTGGCACAAATGGATACTCAGGGAGTGGTGGTTGCAATGTCGCTGCCCACCGTTTTTCGAGGGCACGATGTTGAGAGAGTACTGCCCCATAACATGGTCTCTATATGCACCAGCTTTGAGCTACCCACGAGTACATTCTGGGTAGATGTGATTGCAGGACAGACCGCGCGGATGCAGCCTATCCAGGAGGTTTGTTCTGTATGTGTACGGTAGACGAAGAAATCCCGAAAACGCTCCGTAGTTTAGAGATGCGCCTTGCAACTCTAAAAGTGGAGAACACCGATGAGCTGGCGAGAATCGGGGCTGAGCTTGAGGACGTTCTCACGAGCTTGCCCGAGGAACTAATCCACCCAAGTGCGCTGCTTACCGTCTGTCTAGAGATGTTGCAAGAGCTCTATCTGAGCAATACCAATGATTTCGTTGCAGGCATCCAGGCGACCCGCAATGCAGTGGGAGCCCTGGAGAGCTACTTCCTCTCCGGGAAGTACGCTAGTCTTGATCCTCTTGCGGCTAGTGAAGGGAAGCTATTGCAAATACTAGGGCGACCTTTGGCGGAATCTGCAGCACCTGAAACTGTGAATCTATGCCTTGTCAGTGCCGACGAAGCTCCGGAAAGCATGTTGATAGATGAGGAGGGAATTGTTCAGGACTTTCTTGTGGAGAGCTACGAGAACCTGGATCGTCTGGACTTGGACTTGCTCGCGCTTGAGAAAGACCCGCAGGATCATGAAACGATCTCTAGTATCTTCCGCACCATTCACACAATCAAGGGAACCTGTGGGTTTTTTGGCTTCTCGCGCCTGGAGTCGCTGAGTCATGCGGGAGAGAGCTTACTGAGCCTCCTGCGTACCGGGGATCTCCGCCTCAGCCCCGCGATCACCGATGCGCTGCTGGCCTTGGAGGATGCCATCCGTCAGATCTTGGGCAGTATCGAAACCACGCATTCCGAGGGCACGGTGGACTACACAGCGCTCACCCAGACCCTCACGCGTCTTCAAACTCAAGAAGGTGATGAGGCCAAATTCACTCCTGAGCTAGTGGTTATGGAGCCCGTCTTGCGGGAGCCCGAGAACGATCCACAAATCATGGTGCCCACTCAGGATATGGTGCCCACTCAGGAAGAGTACGGCCCGATTCATGGGCGTGTGGGCGATGTGCTTATCAGTCAGGGCTACATCCAGGTAGGAGATCTGACCCGCGCACTCCGTGAGCAGGAGGCGGGCGATCAGCGCCGCTTGGGAGAGATCCTGATCACTATGGGGCTCGTCACCGGCGATATTGTCGAGCGTGCGCTACATAGCATTGGTAGCGCGGCAGTGGGAGCGCAGGGTACCGTGGGCGACGCGAGTATCCGTGTGGATGTGGGCCTACTCGATAGCCTGATGAACCTAGTGGGGGAGCTGGTGCTCACCCGAAACCAGATTGTCCAGTTGCTTCAGGGGCAGGGCAGCGCACTCGACACGGCGCTTGTGGCTACCGCACAACGGCTCAACCTCATCACCTCCGAGCTGCAAGAAGGCGTGATGCATATCCGAATGCAGCCTATTGGTAATGTCTGGAATAAGTTTCCACGTGTCGTGCGGGATCTGGCTCAGACCTGCGGCAAGCAAGTGCGTCTGGAAATGGAAGGCCGCGAGACCGATCTGGACAAGACACTTATCGAGGCGATCAAAGATCCGCTCACACATCTTATACGTAATGCAATAGACCACGGGATTGAGCGCTCAGATGTACGGGTCGCCTCGGGGAAATCTGCCGAGGGGCTGCTTTTGTTGCGCGCCTACCACGAAGGTGGTCAGGTCAATATCGAGATCACCGATGATGGTGGCGGGATTGACTCAGGACGCATCAAGGCCAAGGCGATCGAACGTGGTTTTATTACGCCCGAACTCGCTACCCAGATGAGCGAGTGGGAGCTTCTCCAGCTTATCTTCTTACCGGGATTCTCCACAGCGGCAACCGTGACCAGTGTCTCGGGGCGCGGTGTGGGGATGGATGTTGTCAAGACAAATATCGAGAAGATTGGGGGCACGATTGATATCCAGAGCCGGATAAAGAAAGGGACGACCATCAAGGTTAAGATTCCTCTCACTTTGGCGATTGTTCCCGCACTCTTCGTGAGCGCAGGTGAGGAGCGCTACGCCATTCCACAGGTGAGCCTGCTAGAACTCGTTCGGCTGCCGAGTGCTCGCACCGGAATTGAGCGTATCCAGGGAATCCCTGTCTATCGGCTACGTGGCAAGCTTCTTCCGCTACTCTTTCTGAATCAGGAACTGGCTCTTGAAAAAGAGAATGAGCGCGACGAAGAGCGTGGAATCAATATTGTGGTGCTTCAGGCCAACGAGCAACAGTTCGGGCTGGTGGTGGATAGCATCGCGGATACCGAGGAAATCGTTGTCAAGCCGCTTAGTGCGCATCTGAAGTCCGTGGATCTCTTTGCCGGGGCGACGATACGAGGCGATGGCCGGGTGGCGCTGATCTTAGATGTGATGGCGCTTGCGCTCCGTGCGAATCTCGCTGCGGAAACGCACCGAGGCCGGGTGGCTGTAGATAGCATGGGGTATGAGGCCGAGCGTGAGCGGGTTCAGACATTCCTGCTCTTCCAGGTCGGGCGTAATGGGCGCATGGCTCTCCCTCTCTCGAGCGTGGCACGTCTGGAAGAGTTTCCGCTCAGCCTGGTCGAGGAAGTCGGGCGGCTCATGGTGGTGCAGTACCGTGGCCGGATCATGCCTCTGCTGCACCTGATGGGCTCTATCCCTGGCACACAGAGCGCCGAGTCTGATGTCGCCCTGGAGCCACTCCAAGTGGTGGTGATCGGCGAGGAGCCGCACTGCGTTGGGATGGTCGTGGACCGCATTGTGGATATCGTCGAAGAGGTGCTTACTCTCGAGGAGCAAGCGCCCGAGGGGCCTGTTGTGGGGACGATGGTGATTCAAGGACGTGTCACGCAGATTTTAGATACCAAGGCGCTGCTCTCAGTGCTGCAAGAGGAAAACGATGGAAACACCACACCGGTTTTGCACTTTTTATCTGGGGGAGTATCTTTTCGGACTGACATTGATTCAGGTTCAGGAAGTGCTTCGGCCCCAGCCCATAACCAAAGTGCCGCTGGCCTCACCCACGCTCGTGGGGCTGATCAACCTGCGCGGACAGATAGTCACGGCGATAGACCTGCGCAAGCTGCTCCTACTCGGCGAGCGGCCTGACAATAAGCCCGCCATGAATAT
>NZ_JAYUPA010000705.1:0-3717 GCF_043760365.1 Armatimonas sp. | reverse complement strand
CTGCGTAAGATTGAGGCTAAGACGGGAAAGATTTCGACGCTCTACGACCAGCGCAAGGAGCCTAGCGCGATTCAAACCGCTGAGGATCTGGTAGCCGTGGCGGTGCTGGGAGAGATAGTTTGGACAGCGCATCGCCTGAGCCACAAGATCCGTCGTGCGACCCAGTTCCGCGATTTTGTGTTTCAGGAGCCGCACGATGTTGCTGCCTCGTCCGATGGCCGCTGGCTCTATATCGCCGATGTGAAGGCGTGCCTTATCTATCGCCTCAGCCCCGATAAAGTACCGCCGCAGGTCTTTGCGGGCACAGGAAAGCGGGCGCACACCGGCGATGGTGGCCCGGCAGCGCAGGCGGATATTTTCGGGGCACGCGCGGTGTGCTGCTTCAAGAACTTGGTCTACATCATTGAGCGCGAGGGCAACTGCGTGCGCAAAGTGGACGAGAAGGGGATTATTACGACGGTTGCGGGGACGGGCAAGAAAGGCTACACCGGCGACGGTGGCCCGGCGCTCGACGCCACGTTCAATGGCCCCAAAGGCGCGGCGTGCGACAAAGGCGGCAATCTCTTTATCGTGGACACGGAGAACCATGCGATCCGGCGGATAGATGCCAAGACGAGCGTGATCTCGACCGTGGCCGGAGGACGCAAAGGCGCAGGCGGCGATGGTGGTTCGGCAGCCGAGGCGGGACTGGATCGTCCCCACGGTGTCACCGTCGGCCCCGATGGCGCACTCTACATCGGTGATACGCTCAACCACCGTATCCGACGGGTTGCAAAACAGGAGAAGACGCGATAGAATTGCTCCTGCGTTTTGGCGGCATAGCTCAGCTGGTTAGAGCGACGGATTCATAACCCGTAGGTCTCCGGTTCAAGTCCGGATGCCGCTACTTTCGTTCCACACCAGAAGCCCAGCGTCGAGCTCATGGTGGCAATTCGGACACAGATAAAGTAAGTTCTCCGGGGCATTGATCTCAGAGAGTAGCGCCGTTTCTGGAAAGTCCTTGATCGCTCTCAGGTGGCAGGTGTCCACGAAAAGTGCATACCCACAGCGTTGACAATATTTTGCGCGTTGTTTTATCACTGAGGCTGCGTGAACATAGATAGTCCGACGGCTAACATTGCCTTTGCAACGTGCCTCTGTTCTTACACGAAATGCCTGCCAGCACTCCTCACAAAGCTGGCGATCTTCCGTTCCCTCTTTGGATACTTTTCCACAGTGCTTACAGATACGGTCTTTGCGGCTACGTTTAGGCGACAGAGCATTTTGGAATCCGTTTGCACAGGAACGGGAGCAGAAAAGCCGTCGCCTAACTTCTTGAAGACGCTCAGTGAGCTTGGGTAAAATGGCTTCCCCACACTGACGGCAGCAGTTTGGGGAAGCACAGTAAGCCTCCCGAATTTTTCGTGCTTTAGCTAAAGCGCCTTTTTGCTGGGGGGTTATCGGTTCTTCCATGGTGAACCCTTTCAGTATACTCAGGCAGGCAAACTAAATGCAAACATTTAAGGGGATGGCAAAAAGAAAGCCTCGCTCGAGCAACGTGCATGAGCGAGGCTAAACTATTTTTAATCGAGCCTAGTGCTTGCGGCGACGGGCGGCGATCAGGCCGACAAGGCCGAGCGCACCTAGAGCAAGGGTGCCGGGTTCAGGGGCCACTCCCCCTCCTCCACTCGCGGCACTCACGACGATATTATCCACCGTGACCCAGCCGTGGGTGTAGGGCGTGGTGTCGAAGGTGATCCGGGTACTGGTTGATGTCGCGGTAAACGTAAAAAAACTGGAGAGCTCGGTTCGATACTGTCCCGTCTGTGCGACATTGAAAGCATCAAAGGTCTGGCGGCTCAACTCGGTTGCCCCCAGAGTGTCTGTTAGTACAACATCAAATAACCAGGGGCCACTCGCAGGCTGAGTGGGCGGGTCAAAAGTCCCTCGGTCGAAAGTCACGTTGTAGAGCTGGGCACCCACCGTGGTCAGGTTCTGAAATAGCGTGGAAGGACTGTTGCCCACACCGACCTCAGCTACCTGATTCCCTCCTGCATTTTGAACTGCAACCGAGCCTGTCACAGTCCAGCTCGTCAGCAAGCCCGTCTCAAAATCGGGGTTACTGATAAGGTTCTGGGCCTGTGCGGTTCCATTGCCAGCCAGGAGGGCGAACATAAGCAACCCGCTCGTTTTTATAAATTTCATCCTCTACTCCTCTAGGCATTTTCTGTTGCAAGAATCGTGCCAAAATCTATAGGTATTATCGGCAGGAGTTTCTCTTTTCAATAGAGTGATTTTACACGAGTCAGCCCAGTTCCGTGGCCTCGGAGAGGAGTGACCAGAGCGTCTCCTGCCACTCGTGCGCCGCGTGCTCGGGCTTCATCTGCACCGAGCGCAGGCAAGTCACCGTAGGGGTTGCGAGGCCAAAGAATGCACCGGGTAGCTCGGCGAGGGCGAGATGTAGCCCACGCCGAGCCGCCTCTTCAAAGACGGCTCTAGCCGAGCCGCCTCGCACGGCCCAGACGACAATATCCAGCTCCGGGGGGAAACCAACCACAAAGCGCGGATCGGCGGCGAGTCTTTCGTAGAGCGTGAGGGCTGCGCTCCGGCACTGCGTCAGCATCCCCGAAAACTCCCCGCCTTGCGTCAGTGGCAAGAGTCTTTGGGTCGCCCAGAGCGCCACAGCAGCGGCACCCGCGCGGGAGCACTCCAGGCTAATCTCCCCTAAATGCAGCTCGGTCGAGCTAAAGTAGGTGTAGGGCGAGTCGTGCTTGTAGAAACGCCCGACACTCGGGTCACGAAAGAGCACGCAGCCGCAGCCATAGGGCTGAAGCCCGTGCTTGTGTGGATCTATCACCAGCGAGTCCACTGCACTAATACGATCAAACGCCGCCCGTGCGCTGTCTCCTAAGTTCTGTGCCAACCCAAAGTAGCCGCCGTAGGCCGCGTCGGCGTGCAAGCGAAAGCCAAAGCGCTCCCGTAGTGCAAGAATCTCAGGCAATGGGTCCACGGAACCCATGGCTGTCGTTCCCAGAGTCGCCACGACGCAACCAACATCCCCGCGCTCTAGTCGCGCTTCGAGTGCCGCTCTGTCCATACGCCCGAAACGATCCACCGGAACCGCCTCAAAGGGCAGGCCTAGCACGGCGCTAATCCGGGAGTGCGTGTAGTGGGCCTGGCTCGACGCCATCACCACCTTGCCTGGCGCGAGCCGCCCCGCCACCCAGAGCGCCTCCAAATTGGCCATCGTCCCACCACTGGTGAGATGCCCCAGATAGGTTTCCCAGCCAAACATTGCCGCCAGCGTCGAGACAGCCTCTTTCTCCATGGCTGAGCTGGCCCGTCCGCCATCGAGCGCGTGGTTATTAGGATTCACGTACAGCGCCAGCTGATACGCAAGCCGTGCTATAGGGTGCGGCGGCTTGAGCATCTGCCCGGCGTAGAGCGGATGGAAGTACGGATAGTTGTCCTGAAGACGCACCGCCACCTCTTGCAAGACCGCGCTTAGCGCCGCAGAATCGGCAGTTTCCGTGTGCGGCGGCAAGCCCGAGAAGCCCTCGCCCAGCGTGGCGAGGGCGTCTTTCAAAATATCGAGCGTGTTGTCGTTGATCATCGTGTTTGGGAGCGCCGTGAAGAGAACCGCCCCCATAAACGGGGGCGTCATATTGTCCTCGTTCCTCGGACACAAAGGCCCTCCGGGCCATACCGATCTTATGGGCGGAACGCCCTTCGTGTCGC
>NZ_JAYUPA010000704.1:0-10778 GCF_043760365.1 Armatimonas sp. | reverse complement strand
GATAACCTAAGCTTCTATTTCTGGCGGTTCCCCGAGCTTCGCCCCACAGCGCCGTGGCTGCACTTCGGCCCTGGCGGTCAGTCGGCGTGGGTGATCAGCCCCTTTCTGCTCCTGGCACTCGCCGCCCCGCTCAAGTCTCCGCGAACCCGAATGCTGGCTCTTGGCTTGCTCTGTGGCTTTATCCCCTACTTGTTCTTTCGCTGGAACGGCTTCGCGCAGTACGGCTCGCGCTACACCACGGATCTGTTCCCGTTCCTGATCCCGCTGAGCCTGCTCGGAGCCGCACGCCACAAAATCCTAGGCCGACTCTGGCTCGGACTTGTGACGGTGGCGTTTCTCATCACCGCGCTCGCCTTCTGGGAGCTCAAGCGCAGGACACTGGGAAAGTTCTAAGCCGAACCGTCACTTCAGCCCTTCCAGGCTCCAGACCGCGATCCCGTCGCTTTGCCGGTCGTAGAGTTTCTTGCCATCGCTTGAAAAGCGCAGCTTCTGCGCAAAAGAACCAGAGTTGCTACTAGGCTTGCCCATATCCATTTCTTTAATGAGGCTCGCGTCCGTCAGGCGACGTAGCTCAATTGTCTTCTCCCAGCGGCGCACGGCAAACCAGCCCTGCTGTGTCTCAAAGGCAAGGGCCGAAACCTGGTCGTTCACTGCCTCACGATTGCTCAGGAACCAGCGTGGTTTACCCGAATCAGCTTCAAGGCACACCACTCCCCGGTTGTGTATCTCATCCCAGCCGATCTCTTTGGTGATCCGTTCCACGGAGGCCACCACGGTTCCCTCATTGGTAACGGAGATAGTATTGGGACTGCCATGCTCACGCACGGGAAAGGACCAGCGTGACGCCTTCTCCCCACGTTTCCACAGTACGATGCCTGCGCCCGCTTCGGCATAGCGCCCTAGGGCACTCTGAAGCGGGACTCGCCCCGCGATCCACTGACCGTTCGGCGAGAGTGCAAGCTGGTGCGCGTTGGTTTCCGTCCTCGCTCCGCCAATCTGCTTAGGGAGCGGCAATTCACTGAGTAGCCGCCCTGTTCGTGGATCAATTAGCTCCAAGCGTCCGTGCTGGGCGATGAGCAGCTCTTTCGCTCCCTGGGAAAAGACAACTTCCTGTCCGTAGCCTGGAAAATTGACCTTACGAATCGCCTTTCCTGTCGCGGAGTCCCACCAGATCAGAAGCCTTTGTTTCTTTTTAAAGTCCCCGTATTCCGTGGTCACAAATGTCTTGCCGTCTTCACTTAGAGCGACCGCCCAGGATAGCCCTGTGGGGGGATTCTGCGTGACACTGAGGCGCTTACCCGACAGGAGATCCACCGTGGTCGTTTGGTTTGTCCAGATCACATCACGTCCCTGAAACGACGGTTTTTCTTTGTAGGAACGGATTGCGGCATAGCGCTCGCCTAAGGAAAAGCTCATTCCATTGGCGACAAACCCTGGTGCCACGGGTAAGAAAGCGAGCGGTTCCTTCCCGGAAGCGGCGCGCTCCTGGTGTAATTGTGTATTTCGCAGGACTTGTTGGGCTTCCAGTCGTGGCTTGAGCACCAGCCCCGACGCCACAACGGGCACCAGTCCAACAACCCAGAGCGCCACACGAGCCACTCCTGTCTTTCGATGTCCCCTGCCTATGCCAGCAACTGACCGAGCCACAGGAGTGCTCTGCTGTGCCGTCGCAACCGTCGCTGTTGAACTTGTCGTGATGGGCGCCGGTGCCGTGGTGCTGTAGCTTGTCGGTGGTGGCGTGGTTGTCTGGCTCGGTGTGTGTTTAAGGCGCATCTTACTTCAAAATCTCATCTCAAACTCCCGCGTACCACTTGCCTGGGTCGCCGTTAGAGTGTGGCCATCGGGCGAGAAGCGAAGCTGCACATCGGGATCGAGGTTGTTTGGTGCCGTATTGATAAATCGAACAAACTCGCCGGTGTGAAGGGAGTAGACGCGAATTCCTTCGACAACCGCCACGGCGACAAGTGAACTATCTGGCGAGACTGTCACCGCGTTCGCCCCGAGTGGCGTCGTAGCGTCGTTCACCTGCTCCAGACGCTTCCAGACACTCCCACGGGTGGTTGTGTCGCGGCAGGCAAGCGTGTAATCTAAGGGTGGGGTAGGGAACCCGAGCAGTGGGTCGCGTTCACTTTCACCTGTTATCAAGTAGCGTCCATCGGGGCTAAGGGCAACAGGCGAATTGAATGGCAGCTCCATTATCCAGAGGCTCGACGACATCCCGGCAGGATAGACCCAGAGCATTTCTTTGCCGTCTTCTGCAACTTGCCGTGATGCCATCATCTGGCCGTTTTGCGATACGATTCCTGTTTGGGGTCGGAGAGGCTGAATTTTAGCGGACCGGGCAAAATAGCCTCCCAGCAGAACCAGCGGTGTGAGAAATGTCGCCCAGAGAAAGGCGCGAGTCGGAGTTATTCTTAACCGCATGGTGTAGTTTACGGCATCGGGCGGGCGAGTTCAAACATGGCATCGGGCTGGGCGCGGGTGTACCAGTCGCCACTCATGCGGGCGATGTAGTCCACTCGGGTGGCATCTACTTTCCCAGTCTCGTCCAAAAGCTCCTCCGCGATCCAGTAGCGCACCACTTCTCCGATAATGTAGTTCGCCGAGAGCGGCCCCGGCCCGTGTTTGACGATTTGAAAAAGCCTGCACTCCATCGCGAGCGGCGATTCTAAAACCCGCGCAGGCTTGACAACCTCCGTCGCGCCTTTGGTGAATCCCGCTTCCTCCCACTCGCTCACGCCGTACGGGTACTCAAACGATGCCTGGTTCATCTTCTCGCGAATCGCGTAGGTCACGATAGAGATCGTGTACTCCCCCGTGGCTTCAATATTGACCAGCGTGTCTTTGGGCTGTCCGTGGCGATTGTTCAGCGGCGAAACGGTCACCGACGGTGGGTTTGCGCCGCCGGCCATGAAGTACGAAAACGGCGCAAGATTGGGCTTGCCCTCCGGCGAGAGAGTCGAGACAAACGCGATAGGCCGGGGTGAGACGCAGACATTGAGCAGCTTATAAGCATCAGGGATCGCCATTGTCGCCGGATCGAAGGCGCGGTGGGACATATTTGATTGTACCCTGTAGAATAGACCCCGTGAAACGCCCCGATACCCTCGCCAACGAAATTGAGAAACTGCTGGGCAGGGCATCAAGCGATGCACTCATCGGCGCATCGGGGATTGACGATGATCCCCTGCTCACGCAGTGGGTAACACGTATAGGGCGGGAAGTGGCGGTGCACTCAGATCGGCTGGATGCCAAGCCTGAGTTTGTGATCCTGGGAAGTGATGTCGCCAACGCTCTCACCCTTCCGGGCAGCAAAGTTCTCGTGACACGGGGGCTACTGGATGAGGTGACGAGCGATGATGAGCTGGCGGGGGTGCTTGCCCACGAGGTTGGGCATGTGGCCAAGCGCCATGCGTGGCAGCAGCTCCAGAACAATGGGATTGTCGCGCTCCTGCTACGTGTCGCACCACCCAAGGGCAGCGTACTGAGGCAAGGCTTGCCGATCCTGAATTTGCTGCGTGCCCTTGCCCAGAGCCGCGACAACGAGTACCAGGCCGATAGAGTCGGGCTTGGGTTCGCAGCAGCAGCGGGCTACGCGCCCAGTGGGCTCCTCCGCTTTATTGAGACTATGGCAAGCGGCCCTATGGCGGCTTGGGAGGAGTACTTCAACACGCACCCCGCTGGTGCCAAGCGAACCACTGCGGGACGTCAGCAGCCCGTGGTGCGCGAGAGCGACGTTGACTCCCGAGCAGCCGTGGCCGCCGGGCTAGACGCGCGCGGGCTAGCGGGGCTTGCTCAGTTGGTTCGCCTAGGCCGTGACCCGCTGGCTCTCTCCGCGCTTGTCCCCGCATCCCTCAGTGGCCGTAATCGTCTGGAACGAAAAGACCTCGTGGATACGATCCAGCGACAGCAGACACGGCTTTTAGCGACCTACAAGCCCCTGGTAACGGCAAGCACGCTCCAACAGCTTCTCTTGCTCACCGCACAGAGTCAGGATATTCGCCGGATTGTCCTCTCGACACATGCCTATCTGCTCCAGTTCAAGCTCCAAGATGTCTACGCACGCACCCTACGGCTGCTCCGGCTCGCCGGACCCGTCTGGGATGCCCTGCACTCAGGCACGGACCCCGAGACTATTGAGTGCCTTCGAGGCCGCTCGGAGATCCGCGAGGCGCTGGCACAGATCGCGGCGGTTCCGGCACCGCTCCAGCGTGCGAGCCAGGCATCACTCACGGTACTGGCGGATCTCCACCTGGGCGGATTCTATCGCCTGAACTCTGGGGCACAGTGGACTCATTTCGCGGCAGTCGAGGGTCTGATCCGCTATGCGGAAAGTGAGCTCTCCCGCGCGGGCCGTGCTGCGGGAACGGGGTGGCGTTATCTTGCGATGGCTCGGGTTCGGCGCTACCAACAACAACTAGACCTCCTGATCCCAGAGAGCAGTCTCACCAAAAGGGCACTCTGGAGTGTGCTTGCGGAGCGCCGTCTGGGCCAAACTGTAGAATGGAGCGGCTCCACCGGAGAGGCGAGTGTTTCGGCAGCACTTGCGAGGCAGCGAGCAGACAAGAAGCCGTGTCCCCTGGGAACCTCCTGGGCGGACTGGGTGGTACAAAGTGGGGGAATCCCTGAAAACATTGCCACGGTACTTCGCCTGCTAACCCTGGATCTCCAGCGGGAGCTGGCCGCACGAGCGTACTTAGGGTGGAAGGAATAGGATGCAGAAGCTGCGGGTGGCGCTCTGGGCGCTGATTGGAATAGGGACGCTGGCGGGTCTGTACGGGGCGAGCCTGCGCTTTGTCGCGGAGGCAAGTAATAAGCGTATTGAGCTCACTCTTGACATGACGGAGGTTCAAAAACTGGCGTCCGCTGAAGGGGTACCGACTGCCCGGGTGCTGGAGCGCTTTAAGCAAGTCGGCATCACGTCGGTCGCAATCACCGAGGACACGCTGGCCTCGCTGGAGGAGTCGCGCCGTGTGGAGGCAATCCCTTCCGCGGAACCGGGTGTGACTTATCTGATGACCCACCAGGGAAGCTACTCCCGCATACTGGCAGCCATCCAAAGCCGAACCCATTTCAAGCTGGATCCCAACAACGAGTACGCTCAGATTCGTGTCCCCCCGGGGGCGGAACTCCTTAAAGTTGAGGATCTTGGCATGGAGATCTACCAGCCTTTCTCGGTGATTAAGACCATTGGGGTCGGACTCGATCCGAACTTGATCCAGATGGTTAAGAACGCCAATATGAGTGTGGTGGGGCGTCTGCAAAACTCCATAAACATTCCTAACACCGGGATTAGCTGGGCTCTGGAGCAGCTCAAGAGCCAGGGTGTCAAGACCGTGATTTTTTCTGGGGATGATGTGCTGGGCTACGATAGCCAGTTGCGCACCACAGCAGAGGCCCTGCACTCTCAAAGCCTGCAGGTTGGCATTGTCGAGTTCGTTAAGATTAAAGGCGATACGCTTCTGCATCAGCTTGCCACCGAGCAAGTTGTTCGTGTCCATACCATTCCGGGGGCCGAGATGGCCACGGCAACGCCTGGGGATAATATACAGCGCTTCTCTCTAGCGGCGCGCGAGCGTAATATTCGGATGCTCTATGTCAGGCTCTTTCTGGAGAAAACCAATCCCCTTAACGAGAACATTCAGTACATAGAGAAGCTTGTGAAATCTCTCAAGCGCGGTGGGTTAACGATTGGCGAGGCGCAGACCTATTCCCTTTTTGCAGTTCCTCTTGCCGCGCGTGTCTTAATCGGATTGGGGCTGGCAGCCGCACTCTTTCTTCTATGCCACGAGCTCTTTGGCCTACTTGGTGATCTGGCCCACCCCCTCTCCTTAGTGGTGTTAGTGGGCACGGGCGGGCTTGTTCTCCTGGCGGCGGTGGCCCCCAGGCTTGCGGCACTGGCGGCGGCGGTTGTCTTTGCCGCGTGGGCGGTGGTGCAGGGAGACCTCCTTAGCCCGGTGGAGTGGGGCAAAAAACCGCTTCGCGTGGCACTTCTCCGGCTAGGACGGATTCTGGGCGTGACCACACTGGGAGTTATTGCGGTGGTCGGCCTCCTCGCGACTCAGGCATTTATCGTGAAAGCGGATGCGTTTGTCGGGATCAAGGCGGCACTCTACCTCCCACTGCTTCTCGCCGTGCTGGTCTGGGCCGTCGGTCTGCACGCCGAGAGTCCGGCGGCCCTCTTATCTCTGTTGCGCCGCCAGCTCCAGCGAGCACTTCTCTTGATCAACGAGTCGGTACGTTTCTGGCAAGTGGGAGCGGGCCTTGCGATTCTTATTGTCCTGGCGATGCTCTGGCTACGCTCTGGCAACGACGGTGCTGTGGTGGTCACGGGGTTTGAGCTGCGTTTCCGGGATCTACTTGATGCCACACTACCTGTCCGCCCACGCTTTAAGTCGCTTCTTTTCGCGGCCCTGCTTCTGGGAATCTATCTTGCCGGTCGGGGGGAGAGGCGCTGGGGAGTAACTCTGTATCTTCTTGGCGTGATTGCAGTGACAGACTTTCTCAACACTTTCTGCCATCTACACGTCCCCCTCTTGGTCAGCGTGATGCGCGACTCTCTGGGGGCGATTCTGGGAGTCGGACTGGGTGCTCTCTTGATTTTATTGCTGGAGCGAGAGTGGAAAAAAACGAAGCCATGAAAATTGCGGCACTGGGCTACTATGGCTTTGGGAATCTTGGTGACGAGGCAGTGCTCGCTGGGATCCGGACAGCGCTAACGGAGCGCTTTCCCGCTGCGCAGTTGCTGGTTCTGACTGCTGATCCCACGGCAACAACCGCACTCCATCCGGGCGTCGGAACCGTGAATCGCTGGCACTGGAAAGAGACTGTTCGTGCTCTCTCGGGGACGGATCTCTTTGTGTTTGGGGGAGGCAGCTTACTGCAAGATGTGACCAGTGCCCGCTCCGTGCTCTGGTACGTCCTAATGGCCCTGATCGCACGGCGTAAGGCGCGGCGTGTGCTGTGGTGGGGGCAGGGAATTGGCCCGCTCAGCCATCCGCTCTCCCGAAAAATGGTTCGCCTTATCGCGCAGCAGGCGGATGGGCTGACGGTGCGGGATATAAAAAGCGCGACTCTTTTGAAGGAAATCGGCGTGACACGGTCTATAGAAGTAGTGGCCGACCCCGCATTTGCACTTGACCCCGCAGCCGTGACGAAACCATCGGGAACACTGGTCGCGCTACGTCGTTGGCCGGGTGTGTCTCCCGAAACCCTGGCTCGATCTTTGTCCGGGGCGACAGCACTCCCGATGCACCTGCCAGACGATCTTGAGGCCCACGGGGAGCTCCCGTGCTACAACTGGCAGCGTGAAGGCGCGTCGGTGGCGCAGGTGCTCGGGCAGGTCGCGGTGGCGGAGCAGGTCGTGGCGATGCGACTGCATGCCCTGATCTTTGCCGCACGCTGCGGCACACCGTTTGTGGCACTCTCCTACGACCCGAAGGTGGATGCCCTAGCCCGCGCGACCGGCCAGGAGGATGCCTTACTGGATGCCGTGCAGGCAACTCCCGACAGCCTGCGGGCAGCAATGGCACTCGTCCGAGAAAGCGCTCCGAAGCGCCGCGAGCAGCTTCACGCTTTTGCACAAGCTGAGCGTACCCGCGCACGCCGTCCGGGTGAGCTTGCCCGGGAATGGTTCCAATGATAATGAGACGCTATTTTCTCGCTACTGTGCTACCCCTAGCGGCACTCTTGGCCCAGGCTCAGGAGACCACTGTCAAGCAAGAAACAGAAGTCAAGCAAGAAACAAAGGACGAGAAAAAGAAAAAAGACCAGTTCCGCATGAACTCGACCAACGCAGGCGGCATGGGGGGGGCACCGCGCGATGGCAAGACCTTTCCTGAGCGCCTGATCGGGCCGCTAGGCAAAGATCTTAATGCCTACGGGAACTGGGTGCTCACTCTCAGGTCAAACCAGGTCACAGGGAGCCAGTCCGCCAAGGACTGGTTTAAGTTTCAAAACAACAATCAGTTCTTTAATACTTCGTCGCTTGGCCCTTTCCAGCAGCAGCTCGACTTGACCCTGATGGGGAGCCTTTTCAATGCCGTTCGGGTCAATACCAGCCTGACGAATAACCGAGTCGCGGCACAGACCAGCCTTGCGCAGCTCCTGGGTTTCGAGTACGAGAGCGCCGATAAGCGCACCAAGGCTGCGGTAGGCGATGTCAACGCGAGCCTGCCAGGCAATGAGCTGGTGACTTTTTCCCGCCGCTTGGTTGGGGTGCAGTACGACCGACAACTGGGAGGGGGGCGCACGTTCTCTACCGTGGCCTCGATCACACGGGCTCTGGCACGGCGGGGAAGCTTTCAGGGCAACGGCACCACCGGCCCCTACTACATGAACGCCTCACAAATCATCCCGGCGTCGGAAAAACTCTACCTCAACGGCCAGGAGCTCGTTGCCTACGAGGACTATGAGCTGGACTATATTCTGGGGACGGTTCACATGAAAAAGAGCCGTATCCTCAACCGCGAAGATACGGTTGAGTTCAGCTACGAAGCACAGAACTTCAATACGAGCCCGGGTGTGCTGACGGGCCTGCGTTTCGAGACACCCGCGAGCTTTGCAAAGTCGGGGCGTGTGGGAGCCACGGTGCTGCGGCAGATGGCAGGTAGCAGTGGAACCGCAAATCGGCCCGTCACGCAGTACTTCCCGGTCTATAGCGACTTGGCCTCCCGCTACACCCTGCCCTCCCCCATTCAGCCCAATACCCCTGTCGAGGTGCGCTATCAGGAGCGCCTGCTGACCGAGGGGATCAATGCGGACTATATTCTCAATCGGGAGCTGAACTACGTCCAGCTTCGGCGCTCTCTGCCTGCGGACACCGCACTTCTTGGAATATCATCCCTCTCGATCAACTACACGCCCGTGCCGCAGCTCGGTGTCGGAGGCGATCGTCAGGTGCTGGGCCTAGACACGCAGTTTTCCCCGTTGCCCAATGCCAAGATCAATGTTCAGTACGGCCAGAGCCAGGGTATTAGTAAGCAAAACAGTGGCACAGGGCTAATCTTCACCGCCGCGCTGGGCTCCCAGCAGACAGACAGTAAGAGCGCCGTGATGATGGGCACGAAAGACACGGATGCCCTCCTGAAGAGTGCTGGAGCGGCGACGGGTTCAGGCTTTCGGCCCTCGTGGAACGCGAACCTTGGCTGGCGCAACATCGAGCCGGGCTTCTCAGGCATTGAGTCCACCGCAACGGCGCTTCTGCGCTCCGAGCGCGGGCTCCGGGGGACGTTTGGCTTTAGCCCCTCCCCGAGCTGGGCCTACGACTTTACCGTCAACGACACGACCGTCTCTCAGCCGCTCAGCTCCAGTGTAGGAACCACAACGACGGGCTCCACAGTCTCTACCTACCGAAACCAGACCATGAACTTTGGAGCAAACTGGACACCACTCACACAGGGCAGGCAGAAGCTCCCGAGGATGCGTTATTCCCATGCGGGCACCAAGCAGGGAAGTGGTAGCACCCTAGCGACCTTTAACAGCGACCAGCTTGCCGCGACCTACGATCTGGCGAAGGGAAGTATCGAGGCGAGTCTCTTCCGAACGGGCTCCAAGGGGCGCAGTATCTTTGCCAATGGCTACACCCAGACAGTCGGCACGGGTAGCTCAGGCGGCACCGGGGGGCTACTCGGTGGGTACCGCGACGGCACAGCGGCTCAGACCACCACAAACTCGTCCTCGGAAACAGCGCAGCTCAAGCTCAACGTCACCCCTGGAGCAAACTTAACTTTCTCAACCAGTGTAGGGCTAACCACCAACCACTCCGGGGGGGCACTGTTCCGTGGGCGCGATCTGGCCTTCTCAACCACCTACTCGCCACTCCCAGAAAAAATCCAGTTGCAGTTTGACCTCACCGACACTACCAATGGGCAAAATCTCTCCGGGTTTTATAACGCGGGTTCGGGCTTGGATGCGGGAAACACCGGGCTTGGGGGGGCATCTACGGGCCAGCGCACACGCTCTCAAAACGCAAGGGTCTCGTTTACGCCAACCTCGCGCTTTCGGGTGGAGACGGGCTTTATTCAGCAGCTCTCCCTGATCCCAGGTTACGATAACACCGAGAGTAAAACAACCGATCTCTCGCTGGACTACACCCTCAACGAGAAGTTTAAGCTTCTGGGGCAGTGGAGCAAACAAGGCACGACCTACGTGGGCAGCACGAGCGACTCGGACAACGAAAACTACATCCTCCAGGTCATGGCGGGACCCTACCGCCGGATGAACTTCACGATCAGTGGGGCGCGAATGAACTTTGGCACCGCGCTGAGCAGTTTTGGCAGCGGCGGCGGTATTGTCTCGGGTATCGGGTCCGGGTTGGGGCAGATCGGGGGGGGGGTGAGCTCCGGATTTGGGCAGAGTGGTGTCACCACGACTTTTGTTCTGCGAAGCACCTATGCAATCTCACTGCAGCAGCGGGCAAAGGGGGCGGGCAAAGAGAACACGAGCCGGGAGACACCGCTACTCCCGTTTTTAGAGTGGCGGCTACTCAACGCAAGTAGCCCCGCTGCCACAGGAACGGGAACAGGAACAGGAACTGGTGCAGGAACAGGCAGTATCGGCGGGTTTCACAATGCGCTCAACTACCTTAACAACGAGGCAAGAGTCGGAGTCGAGTGGGCCGTCAGTAGCCTGCTCTCCGCCACGTTTGATGTGCGCTTCATCCGAATGACTGACCGCGATACCCCACAGTTCTCCTACAATGCCCGAACTCTGAACTTCGATCTGCGCGCTCGGTTTAATTAAGCTCTAGAAACGAAGTCGCAGAGACGGCGTGCGGG
>NZ_JAYUPA010000703.1:0-3722 GCF_043760365.1 Armatimonas sp. | reverse complement strand
ATGTTCCAAAGCGAGTGGGAAGCTGTGCAACAGCAAGTTTCTTGACGAGTTTTTCGGTGCGGCGGCGGTAGCGGATCAAGTCCGCAATCGTGCAGAGCTTTAGCCCTAGCTCCTTGGCGAGCAGAGCCAGCCCTGGTAGACGTAGCATCTCACCATCATCGCCCATGATCTCGCAGATCACCCCCACGGGCTGAAGCCCCGCCAGACGCATGAGGTCTACAGTTGCCTCGGTGTGACCAGGTCGCTTAAGAACCCCGCCATTGCGCGCCATGAGCGGGCTGACATGGCCCAGGCGGTTAAAATCAGCGGGAACCGATGTTGGATCGGCAAGCTTCTGAATCGTCAGCACCCGGTCTTGAGCGCTAGAGCCGCTTGTGGTGCCGGCACGGGCATCTACAGCAACATGAAACGCGGTGCGCATGGCCTCCGTGTTGTCCTGCACCTGCGGCGGGATACTCAGCTCCTCTAAACGCTCCGCCCTCATCGGGACCGTAATAATCCCACTGGCACGGCGGTTCATGAGGGTGATGATCTCGGGCGTCACAAACTGTGCCGCCATCACGAAGTCTCCCTCGTTTTCACGGTCTTCATCGTCTACCAAAATGATTAGCTTACCGGCGCGCAGATCCTCAATGGCATCCTCAATCCGATCAAAGTGGAACTCAGGCTCTACCATCGGCGTGATGCCTCCGGCTCGGACTCGATATAGCCGCTCCGAGAGAGTAAGTCTAAGGTGACACCACGCCCGCCGCCGGGTGCCCAGCCGCCCATAAGTTTCTCGACATACTTACCGATGATATCAGTCTCGATATTGACTGAATCGCCCGCGTGTCGGTCTTTTAGTGTGGTGTTTTCCCAGGTATGGGGGATGATCGAGAGGGAGAAGGCCTTGTCGTCGGCGTCCATTACTGTGAGCGAGATTCCGTCAATACAGACACTCCCCTTCGTCACCACATAGCGCAGTAGGTCCTGGGATGCCTCAATATAGACGAACCAGGAATCCCCGACGGGGCGGATTGAGGCGATGCGCCCGGTACCATCAATATGTCCCTGCACAATATGCCCTCCGAATCGCCCATTTGTCAGCAGGGCACGCTCCAGGTTTACCGGATCACCCACACGACGCTGGCCGAGTGTCGTCCGACGCAATGTCTCGTAGACCGCCTCAAACGTGAGCTGCGGAGCAGCGATCTCGACCACTGTCAGACAGACCCCGTTTACCGCCACCGAGTCGCCGATAGACACGTCTTCAGCAATGCGCGCCGCCGACACGCCTAGCCGCACCGAGTCACGCCCGGAGTCCAGCGCCACGATTTTCCCAACTGCCTCAACGATTCCTGTGAACATGGCCTTATTGTACCGCGCTGACCGGTATACTCGGGTGATGATGCCCCGTGATCCCTACGCCGCCCTACGCTCCGCAAACTACCGTCTCTTTGCCCTGGGCGGGCTCGCCTCGGCGTTTGGAGGGCAGATATTCTCCGTCGCGCTGGGCTGGGAGCTCTACGAGCGCACCCACGATCCCGGCGCACTCGGCTTTCTAGGGCTACTCCAGGCGATTCCTATCGTGGTGCTTGCGCTTCCTGCAGGCGACCTAGCCGACCGAAAAGACAGGCGGCGGATTCTTCTCTGGACACTGCCTTTTGTGTTTCTATGTATGCTGGGGCTCGCGTGGCTTTCCTATAAGAGCGCCCCCCTTTGGAGCATCTACGCACTTCTCTTAGTGGAGTCGCTCTTTAATGCGGCGGCAAACCCGGCGCGTGCAGCGCTCTTGCCACAGCTTGTCTCTCAGGAAACTCTTTCCAATGCTATTGCCTGGAACACATCGCGCTGGCAGCTTGCCTCGCTGGGGGGGCCGGCAGTGGGGGGGGCACTTCTGGCGCTGTTTCATGTCGCGTGGCCGAGCTACGTCATTGCGGCGCTCTCTTTATGGCTTTTCTGGTTCTGCGTGATTTTTCTGCGGCCCACGCCGCTGCTCATCACCCGTGGAGCGGCGGAAGGCATCGTGCACCGGCTCGCGGCGGGGGCGGCGTTTGTGCGCGGGCAGCCGCTGATTCTTGCGGCGCTGACACTGGATATGCTTGCGGTGCTCTTTGGCGGCGCGACGGCGCTGTTGCCGGTCTATGCTCGCGATATTCTGCATGTGGGACCGACGGGGCTGGGCTGGCTCCGTGCGGCTCCGGCGGTGGGAGCGCTGATCGTGGGGCTGACCATTGCCTACCGTGCCCCGCTAAAGCGCGCAGGTGTCGCACTGTTATGGGCAGTGGCGGGCTTCGGGATTGCGACCGTTGTCTTTGGCCTCTCGACGAACTTCTATCTTTCCCTGTTTGCTCTGGCTCTCACCGGCGCGACGGATAATATCAGCGTGGTGGTGCGTCATACCCTGGTGCAAGCAAAGACGCCAAGAGAGATGCAGGGGCGCGTCTCGGCGGTGAATTCTGTGTTTATCGGAGTCTCCAATGAGCTGGGCGCGGCAGAGTCAGGCTACGTCGCCCGCTGGCTAGGAGCAGTGGCCTCTGTGGTGCTGGGGGGTATTGGAACCGTTCTGGTGGTGAGTGGGGTGGCAGCGAAATGGCCCTCCCTGCGCGGGCTTGGCTCGCTGGAGAGCCTTCGCCCCGAGGAACCAAAACCCGCCGGGGATTAAAATCCCTCGGCGGGCTAAGTTTTAGTTTTAGCGAGTGCCTTTGGCCGCTTTCTCGTCCCGAACCATCTTGTCCATGTCCGCCTTGATCTCAGCGGGACTTTTTATCTTGCTGACGTCAATGCCCGTGACAAGATTGCCCTCCGAATCACGCTCGACCGTACTCTGGGTCTGTTTCCAGATCAGCAGGCCCAGCCCGATCACGAGAAGAGCGATCACGCCAATAATAACACCTGTCGGGAGCGACTGTTTCATTGGTTCAGCGGCTCCATGACGAGGCGCACAAGGTCCAGGAACTTGCCGTTCTTAAAGAGCGCGTGTCCGTCCGCAAAGACTCCCACTGTTGCTCCCACGGCGTTCTCACCCGTTCCACCAAACGATGCGGGAATCACCTGGGCATCTTTGACAGCGGCGTGAGCTCCGTAGGAGTCGCAGAACGCCATGATGGTTTTGGCAGGCTGCCCCACCACTGCCATGGACTGTCCGGCAATGAAGTGGTTTTGTGGGTTGTTATCGTTGTAGGGAGCTCCCAGCGACGGGCCTACCAGGCGCAGGAAGAGCTCCAAGGGGGTTCCGCCGCCGGGAGAGGGAGTTGCCCCGATTCCACCGTACGAATAGGCATACGAGCCCATCGTATGCATCGGGAGGCCACTGCCATCGAGCGCCGGAATCGTGGGACGCAAAGTGGGGCAACCAAAGAGCCCTAGGTTCTTGACATAGGGCTGTAGGGTGTATTCTAGGAATAGTCCGCGAACCCCGTTTAGCGCAGGCGAGGCAACATTGATCATGTTCTGACTGAGACCGGTGGTTCGGTTGTTGTTACGCCCATCCATCATGAGCCAGGGGTAGACTTCGTCGTAGTCCTGAACATACATCATCATGGATGTACCGATCTGCTTCAGGTTAGACAGACAGGTTGTCTTGCGAGCTTGCTCCCGCGCACGAGCAAAAACAGGGAAGAGAATGGCAGCCAGAATCGCGATAATCGCGATAACTACTAAGAGTTCAATGAGGGTAAACCCTCGTGGACGATGCGGTCGTTGCATAAACGTTCCTCCAAAACAAGGTTGAGGGCTAGTTC
>NZ_JAYUPA010000702.1:0-3727 GCF_043760365.1 Armatimonas sp. | reverse complement strand
TCCCCGAAGGAGACAAAAACCGGAAATCCTTCCTCTCCCCCAACCCTCCCTGCCCTGAGGGAGGGTGGCTCGGAGTGAGGAACGAACAAAGAGCCGGGTGGGTACGAGCCGGGTGGGTACGAGCCGGGTGGGTTCGCGGGTGGGTTCAAGCCCCTACAGCTCTCGCCGTCCCTCAAAGGCTTGAATCAGGGTCGCTTGATCGGCGTAGTCTAGATCGCCGCCGACGGGAACGCCGTGCGCGATGCGCGTGATCTTGGGGCCAAGCGGACGTAGCAAGTTCGCCAGATAGATCGCCGTGGCATCGCCCTCCACCGTGGGGTTGGTAGCGACCACAATTTCTTTGACCATACCGCCGGTGAGGCGTGCGAGAAGCTCGCGCACTTTGAGCTGATCGGGGCCGATACCCTCCATCGGGGCGAGAACCCCCCCGAGCACGTGGTACTTGCCGCGAAACTCGCTCATGCGCTCCAGCGCCATCAGATCACGCGGATCGGATACCACACAGATCATTGACTCGTCGCGGCGCGGGTCGCGGCAGATATCACAGAGCTTCTGGTCAGTGAAGTTGTAGCAGCTCTCACAGAAGCTCACGGCGGCCTTCACCTCCGTGATGGCACTGGCGAGCGTGCGGGCTTCGTCGTCGGAGAGGCGCAGGACATAAAACGCCAGCCGCTGCGCCGACTTGGGGCCGATTCCGGGCAGGCGCTCGAACTCGGCGATGAGCCGGGCGAGCGGCTTGGCGTACTGTGCCATGGGTTAAATAGCTGCCATTTTTAGAACAGACCAGGGATATTCATACCAGCGGGCATGAGCTTCTGCTGCTCCGTCTCGCGCAGATCCGCCGCCTTGTCGAGCGCCGCATTTACCGCCGTCAGCACCAGATCCTGAAGCATCTCGGCATCTTTGTCTTCCAAGACACTCGGGTCAATCGTGATGCTCATCAGCTTGCCGTTGCCGTCCACGGTGGACTTCACGGAGCCGCCACCCGCCGAACCGTCTATGCGTGCGGCATCGAGGCGCTCGGCCATCTTCTCCGCATCTTCGTACATCTTCTTCTGGACCTGCTGGATCATCGCGGCCATGCCGCCCTGATTCCCGCCGCCGCCAAGACCGGGGAAGCCCCCCGCCTGGCCTTTATTCTTACCAAACAGATTTGCCATAGGGTTTTATTATCCTTCAACTATCTCCCCACCAAACGTGGAGAGAATCTCTTGCACCAGCAGCTCAGAGAGCGCCTGCGCCTTATGTGAGCCGGGCTTCGCCGCCGCCGCTAGCTCGGGATCCTGTGTGCGCAGCTCCGCAGACAGATCCGGCGGTGGTGCGGGCTCCGCCCCCCCGCTCTTCTTATTCTCGTAGTGCGAGCTACGGGAAGCCTCCGCAACACGCGGCGCGGGGGCGGGTGGTGTCCAGAGCGGCGCATCGGTGCGGGTCTGCTCAAGCTCGTCTTGCCCCAGTGCCTCAATCTGCGCGAGGGGATCACGCCGGACGGTCTGCCGGGCAACCGCGCGCAGCAGCGGTGGCGGGACATTCCCTGAGAGAGTGAAACGCACGGGAACCGTTCCCAGATCGGGGGCCAGTACCTTAGCGAGAAGCTTGCGCACAAACTCTTGCTGCTTGGGCGCGTTCATCATGTCGTAGTTCATCCGTGCCGTGAATGAGAGCACAACCGTACGCCCCTCGACATCCACGGGAGTGGCCATTGACATCATGACACTGGTCTTCTTAGAGATCTTCTCGGCCTGGGACAGAAATGCCGGCCACGCCCGCTGCACCGCCGCCAGGGTAATGCGCGGATCAGCCAGCTCCAGCTCTGCCTCAGGAGCAGGTTTTGCCAACACCTCCGGGACTGGCTCGGGCAAAGGCTTGGGAACAACGGGTGGAGAGATGGGTTTGGCGGGCGGTGAGTCAAAAGAGAGAGGCGCGGCAAACTCATCGTCGGGCAGCGGGGGGAAATCATCGTCGAGCGATTCAGGAAGTGCCGCCCGAGCTTCCTCAAACAACGCGACTCTGGTCTGTTGCTCAGGCGCGGGCTTAGCAGGCTCCGGCGCATCAAAAAGACTCAGGCCGTCGTTTTCCTGAGGGGGCTCGGGAGCGCCCTCGGCTTCATCGTCATCATCGTCATCAAAGAGCGAGAAGCCGCTTTTCACGGAAACAGCCGGAGGTGGCGCGACGGGCTTAGTGGGAACCACGATCACAGACGGCGCTTCGGCTTCACTCTCTTCAGGCTCCAGCTCTGCCTCAAGCTCCGGCTCGAAATCGTCTTCGTCATCCCGCGCGACATCATCAGCAAAGTAGCCCGCGCTCAGGCTCGGCGCTTCCTCACTTCGCTCCAGCGCTGCTTCCAGGACGGGGTCAGGGGCCTCGTCTTCCGGTTCCAGCGCAGGCTCAGTGACAGGCGGTAGTGCCGTGGGCGTGGTGGCAACAAACGGCGTGGTGGCAACTGGCTGCGCAAAGACAATCGGCGCGGTGGTGAAGGGCTGGTCGGGAGCCTCACCAATCGTCATGAGCTTGAGAAAAGTCAGCTCGGTGAGCAGGCGGTGCTGGTTGTTCCAGCGGGTCTCACCCTGAGCTTCATTAAGCAAGTCAATCGCCTTGAGCAACTGCTGAGGCGCGAAGTGGCGCACCTGGCCCTGGAGCCGCGCGACATCCTCAGGGGCGAGCTCGGAAGCAGCGGCGGGGCCACCGACGGCGACAAGCAAGAGATCGCGAAAGTGAGACGCTAAAGCTTTGAGAAGGGTTCGTGCCTCTTTGCCGGAATCCAGAATCTCCCCCGCCAGCGCCAGCACACCAGGCGCATCGCGGCGGGCCACAGCGTCCGTGACACGGGCAAGCTGCTCGGTGTCCAGCGTGCCTAAGATGCTCTCGACGGAAGCCGCCGTGATCTGCTTGGGCGAGAAAGCGAGAACTTGCTCTAAAAGGGAGAGCGAGTCCCGGTAGCTCCCCTCCGCTCCTCGCGCCACTAAGTTAATCGCCTCGGGCGAGTAGGCCACGCCCTCGGTGTCGAGGACGAACTTCAGGCGCTTTGAAATATCCAGGAGTGAGCCACGCTTAAAGTCAAACTGCTGGCAGCGGCTGCGAATGGTGATGGGAATAGACTGCGGCTCGGTGGTGGCGAGAATAAAAACCACACCGGGCGGCGGCTCCTCCAGAGTTTTCAGAAACGCGTCCTTGGCATCACTTGAGAGCTGGTGGGCCTCATCAATAATAAAGATTTTGTAGCGAAACTCCATCGGGCCGTAGCCCACTTGCTTGCGCACCTCGTCAATATCAGCGACTCCACGGTGGCTGGCGGCATCGAGCTCGATCACGTCAATACAGCTGCCCGCCGTGATCTCTTTACAGGCATCGCACGCGTTGCAGGGCTCTGGTACCGGGCCATTGTCGCCCGAGAGACAGTTGAGCGCTTTTGCCAGAAGCCGCGCCATCGTCGTCTTGGCGGTTCCCCGTGTTCCGGTGAAGAGATAGCCGTGGGCGATCCGCTCCGACGTGATAGCGTTCTGGAGGGTGCGCACCACATGCTCCTGCCCGACGACGTCGGCAAAGGTCTGGGGGCGGTACTTGCGATAGAGCGATTGATAGGCCATGAAGCGTGTCTATTGTACCATTCCAAAAGCACGCAAACAGAGGGTATAATCTCTCACGGCATGAGCGAAACTTTGCGGCGTACGCCGCTCTACGAAACCCACGTGCGCAGTGCAGCGCGTCTGGTCCCGTTTGCAGGCTGGGA
>NZ_JAYUPA010000701.1:0-3732 GCF_043760365.1 Armatimonas sp. | reverse complement strand
CTCAGCTCGCCACCTGGCTCTTACTACTATCGAACCAATGAAACCGACTGCCTCTTCTGGCATCTGTTCGATCAGGTGCTGGTGCGCCCCGACCTGCTGGACAGCTTTGATGCAAATGCCCTCTGTATTGTGTCCCAATATCAAACTCGCGCAGGGCAGAATGTTTCCCTACTTTCAGCGGGAGGCATTCCTCGGCGAGCGATCTCAGACCACCTCCCTCTCATCTTTCGGCTTCGGATGGGAACCACCAACACAGATGATGCGATGCAGCAGCTTGATGCTGTATAACCAATTTGGAGAACTACCATGTCAACGACAACCCTTACCCCGACAACCTCCCGCCCCTTGGCGGACAAGACGGGATTCTGGCCCGAGGATATTCTCACCCAGACAGAGCGAGCGGCAGAAACCCCTGCCGACCTGCTGCACTCTGCCGCCCGCGACTTGAACCAGCGATCTGGCGAGCTGCTGCAAGCTCGTATCGAGGAGGGAAGCTGGGGGGAGCATCTTGTCTTTGATTTCGTGCTGACTTCCCCCGCTCTGGATGGCTATTCGTACCGTCTGTTCAAGCTACGCCACAAGCTCTCTTCGTACCCTGCCGAGTTCATTTTCGACAGCCGTGTCCTGAAGGTTCGCAATCGTGAGGAGTTGGAGAAGCGTTTGCGTCTGATCCTCTCTGACCCAACGACGCGCCGGGCAGTTTCTGAGCTGGCACAATACGGACGGGAGCGCCTTGCCAAGGCAGCATAGAGTTTGACAAGGCAGCATAAAGCGTAATTTATGAGGGCTTGATGCATTTGGCTTGATTCGGGTACCTTAGCGCAGGATACAGGATGCACTAGGTGGCCGAGGCCAAGCGACACGATACGAGCATCACCGCCGTCATCACTGAGGCCCTGAACGCCAAGTTTGGAACGCGCGATTAGGAGGGCCAAGACGACGAAATAACCGTACCACGCTACCCATGTCCTCGACGGGCATTTGGTACGTAGATTTTCCGAACGAGTTTCATGAACACTCCCACGAGGGAGCGCCACCGGAGAGCCGAAATCTCCTCCTTCCCCTTCCGGTTCGCGCCAGGTGTACCAGGTAAACGGTCGTTTATTTGAACTTTTTCGGCTTTCACCAAACGTCCGGTTGAAACCTTGCTATGGAACCTAATTACTGGGTTTGGGTCACTCTCGTAGAGGAAAGTTGTTGATCCGGGAGCCACTCTCGCAATTCGCCAGCAACATTAAGAGATGGGCTTGACCCGGCGGACAGGGAGGCACTACAAAAGCGGCCATCAAGTTATATAACTCGATGGCCGCCTATTTGGGAGCGCCCGTAAGATAGGTGCTCCAGTCAGCACCAATGGCTTTTATGGGCCTGGTATCAGGAGGAAGGCGCGCGTTTGTCCGTTGACATTGTACCCACCGATGATATAGCCGCTGTCGTTGATGGCGATGCCCCCAGTCAGCGTTGCGCCGAACGGCACTCCCGCAGTCACCGTATTCAGATCCGTGGAGCCGCCATTCTGCCACACGAAGGCGGAGTAGCCTGAGCCGTCCGCATACGAGCGGCGCGCCGAGCCGACAATCTGCGGAGCAATCGCGCTGTTCATGGCCCAGCCCTCGGTGCTGACGAACCCGGCGGGCGTGCCCAGGGCGAAGGAACTACCGCTCGCGTGGTCGTAGAGGAAGGCGACGGTGAGGGGCCGGTTCACCAACGCCCCGTCCGGCAGGGTGAACGTGTCATAGGTGCCGGTGTTTGAGGTGCCGCTGGCTTGCCCCGCCGCGTTGATAGCGTTGACCAGCCCTCCGGGCAGGTGACCTACGGGATACGGGAGCGAAATCGTCCCGGTGGAAGCGGACCAGAAGAACGCCACGCGCGTCGAACCATTCGTGGGGTACGTGACCCCGACCACCTGTCGGTTGGTGTTGACGGCGCGGGCGAAGCCGTTGGTGCAGCCGCTCAGATCGGGAAGTTGCGTGGCGGTATATTTGCTACCTGCCTTCTTCCAGAGGCAGGCGTAGTTGCCGGCGCGGATCGTGACCGTACCGACCAGATCGCCCCCGTCGTTGATGCCCTCGGCGTAGCTGGCGTTCGGTGCCAGGGGCGTCAGGGCTGCGCTGCTGGTGGCGCTCCAAAGCGCGGTGTTGGAGCCTTTGGTGGTGACGACGCTGCCGGCCACCTGCCCGGAGGCATTGATGGCCTTAGCCCGCGACGAGGTCGTGCCGTTAAGGAGGGGCAGGGGCTGTACCAGATCGTTGATTCCGTCGCCGTTGTCGTCCTTGTTCCAGACGAGCGTACCATTGACCAGGACCGGGTTGATGCGAAAGGTGTTACCGCAGACCTGCCCGTTGTTGTTGATTCCGGTGACGTTTGAGACGCCGAGGTCAACGAAGGTGTAGGTCGTCTGAGCGTGAGCTGTGCCGCCGCCGATCAAGGCGAGCAGAGTAAGCGAGGCAAACACACAGGGCAGGAAGTGTCGTGTTACAAATGTCATAGGTGTCATGTCAATATCCTCTACTGGTTGGGGCGGAGGGCAAGATTGTCATCGCTCCGCCGGTGATTCTGCTACCATAACAGGCCACTCTCTCAAAACTCTCTCAAAGTGCCGCGACGTTGTAGGGCTACTTTGCGACCGGTACGAAGAGTGGCTGCCCGGGCGAGAAGCTTCCCTCCAGCCGCGGGAACTCGATCTGCTGCCGAACTCCCGCCGCCCGTGCATACCGGCGCACCGAGAGATCTAGTGCGCTCTGCAAGCTCGAGAGAGTTAGGACGCGCCCGCGGGCCGTCGGCTCGTAGAGAATCTCAGGTGCTTTACCACCGAGCGCATCGAGCCAGGCTTGCGTAAAGATGCCGTGCTTCAGGTCCTCACTCTCGAAGCTAGGGGTGTTGCCCGACGACGCGGTGCAGACAATAAGATTGCCGCCCTCCTCGACCCCACGCTGGAAGTCGCGGGCAGTGGCGGTGTCGCGCCGAAGTCCCGGGGCGGATCGGCAACAGTCGGCCAGCACCCAAATAGCGCGGGCGGTCTTGCGGGCTTCCTCCAGCTTGGCCAGAACCTCTTTCCAGTCAAGTCCGGTTCCGGCGCAGTTCTCCGGGTCGAAGCGGATCGGGGCGAAGTAGGTGCTCTCCCCCTTCTTGATGCCGTGGCCAGAGAGCGCCAGAACCAGCGTGTCGCCGGGACGCGTGTTGGCAACGAACTGATCCACTGCCTCGCGAATGCGGGAGAGGGTGGCGTCGCCGTCGGTGAGGATGCGGATGTCGGTGCCCCGGTAGAGCTTGCCATCACCGCCCTGCGCTTGGAGCGCGGCCCCCAGATCAAGCGCGTCCTTGGCGGCGAATCCGAGCTTGGGCAGGTGGTCGTAGTTTCCCACGCCGATGGTCAGCACGCGCAGGCTGCCTCGGTTCGCCTCAGCCTGGGGACGGCGCAGGCGCAGGATCGTCCTATCGGAGATGCTGCCGCCTTTCGTTTCGACCTGGATGGCGATACGAATGAACTCGCCGTCGGTGTCGTCCACCGGGAAGGTAAGGCGCAGTTGAAGGAAGTGGGTGTAGCGTTTGTCACGAACCTCCTGGGCAAGGTCTGCGGGTAGTTCCTTGACCAACAGTTCGCGGTCTTCTCCCTTATCGAGAATGCGCCCTTTGTCCAACACTCTGCCCTTCTCGATGACATCGCCTTTATCGAGAATACGGCCTTTTTCGTCCATCTGCGGCAGGTCGAAGCCTCTGGCATCACCGAAG
>NZ_JAYUPA010000700.1:0-3739 GCF_043760365.1 Armatimonas sp. | reverse complement strand
GGAGCGTTCAGCACCCTTCTTAAGAAAGCGAAGAATGCCCCCGCCGTTGTCCGGCAGGGCTACGCCGACTCGCTAGAGGCTCAGGGGAAGCACTTCCCTGCGCTGGAGCACCGCCTCAAAATCGCCGCGCAAGAGTCCACGCCATGGGCCTTGCACGCACTGAGCGCGACCCTTAGGTCGCTGGCACGCTACAGTGAGGCCGCACGGGTGGCGTCCCTCTCCACCAAACAGTTTCCGGGTGCTCCCCTGGGTTGGCACGACCTTGGGATCGCAGCCACCGCCCTGCACCGTCCGGAACTTGCCGTTCGCGGCTATAGCAAGGCTGCACAAATAGCACAAACCTCCTCGGAGAAGTTCGACCACAGCGCCAATCTTCTCGCCTGGGCATCGTGCCTAGAGTCGCAGAAAAAGTACGGAGAAGCGGCGCAGAAGTACCGTCAGCTCGCCGCCTTCCAAGGTGCCAGCGCGGAGCAAGTGCGCACTGCCAACCTGCGCGCCCGCGCCGCAGAGCTCGCCGGTGACGGCACCAACTAAGCAATCTCGGACGAATTTCCAGTCTCATCCAGAGCGGGCCGAGAGATTCTCTCGACCCGCTCTGTTCGCTATTCATCAGAGACAACGGATACGGAAATTGACGCAGCGGGAGCATTAGGCAATGCCACTGTGGGAATTGCTCCCCAGACCAATGTACGCTCTACTCCGCACACCGGGTATCGCCTCGGACATTCTCAGTACAGGGGGGGCATAGGGTATAACGTAGCCCATGCCTTTCTCGGAGATTCTGGGTCAAGAAACTGCTCTCGCTACCCTCAAAGCGGCACTGGAGCGCGATGAGGTGCCGCAGGTTTATTTATTTGTGGGGCCGGAGAGCGTCGGCAAGACCACGACCGCACTGGCGTTTGTGCGGGCGCTCTTTGGCAACACCCCCGTGCACAACAAGCGTATCGGGGAGAACCAGCACCCGGATCTCACGCGCATCGCCCCCGATGGCGAGCTGACCCGCATCTGGCAGCTCTGGAACCGCCCGGGGCATCCGACCGGCGCTCTGGAGAATCTCAGCTTTGCCCCCATCAACGCCCCCCGCCGCGTCTATCTCATCGAGCGGGCGGAGACACTCAACGAGGAGTCGGCGAACTCACTGCTCAAGGCACTGGAGGAGCCACCCCGCTACATTCAGTTCGTGCTCTGCGCCCCCAGCGTCACCAGTGTCCTGCCCACTGTTCTTTCGCGCTGCCAGGTCGTGCGCTTCTCCGCCGTGCCGCGTGAGACCATCCAAAAGGCGCTCGCCGCCCGTGGTGTCGCCGATGCCGCCACCATCGCCGCCTGCGCCGAGGGTGCGCCCGGCCGCGCGTTCCGCCTCGCCGAGACGGGCGAGCTTCAGGAGCAGCGCGGGGCACTCCTCGATCTGGCCCACCGGATCGCTCTCTCCCCGCCTATCGCGGCGTTTCGCCTCGCCGAGGACTTGCGTAAGCTCTCCGCGCCGCCCAAAGTCAAAAAAGGCGAAGAGGAACCCGAGGAGAAATCGTCGCGCGGTGACATGGGCCGAGCACTCGATGTGCTCGCCACCTGGTACGGTGATCTGCTCCAGCTCTCTTTGCGCGGCCCGGACGCTCCGATTCTTCACGCGGATCGGCGCATAGAGGCTCGTGAGGCCGCCGCCAAGTACCGCCCCGAGCAGCTCACCGCCTGCCTTGAGGCGCTCTTTAAGTCCCGTCGCCACCTGGCCCGCAACGCCAATGCCCAGCTCGCGACCGAAGCGCTTCTAATGAAGCTGGCTCCGCGAACCTAACGCAGTGACCGACACGCTCTTTCTTGCGGACTTCCGGCGGGCCTGCACCAGCAAATACTGCCCTCTCTGTGCACTGGTCACGGAGACAGCCAGGCGCTATTTCAGCTCCCTCCTCAATGGATTCACGCTCGCACCGGACATCCACCAGCGGCTCGCACGCTCCCGAGGGTTCTGCCGCGCCCACGCCTGGCTCCTCAAAGAAGTCGAGCAGGTGGAGCGGGGCGACGGCAACGGAACCGCGACACTGTACAGCACGGTTCTTCAGGGCATCCGGGGTGAGCTGGACGCGTGCCTGGCGGAATCTCCCTCGGGAGCGGCCACGAAAACACACTGGTGGCGTGCTTCCCCGGCTCCGTTTGGTAAAAGGCTCCGGGAGCGGCTTCGTCCCGAGGGAATTTGCCTGATGTGTGAGCACCAGAAAGAAACCGAGGAATTCGCCCTGGAGCAGCTTATCGAGGCGCTGGATGAGACCGGTGGCAGCGGCGAGCTCGCCCTGCTCTACGATGCCAGTGCCGGGGCCTGCCAGCCTCACTTTCTTCGCCTGCTGGAGCGCGCCTCAACGGACAGCACTGCCCGCTGGCTAGCGCACGTCCAGCGGCAGCATCTTGCGCTGCTGGAGGCACAACTGGACACGTACCGCCGCAGGGATTACCAAAAAACACCAAGCGAGGCCGAGGACGATAGCTGGATACGGGCGCTCGCCCAGACAGCAGGCCTGCCCCACGCCTTTGGTGAGGTTGTGGAATAATGCTGTATTGGTCCCCACCGTGATGGTCGTACAGTTGGGGCGGAGGGGATTATCAGGCAACCCGTCCAGGAGTTCGCTGCCGTCGTAGTCGAAGTAGCGCACGTCGTTCGCGCTGGTGGCCTCGTTTGCACTTGTGGCGCTGAACCTACGTCCGCTTTCGTCGTGCTCCAGTCCGGTGAAGCCATACGGTTGACCGCCAAAACCATTGGAGCTGGTGCTGGAAATAACTTGGCCGAACGGATCGAAGCTGTTCTGCTGAGCGGGTGCGCCCGAACTGTTCAGAAGCGTGACGACGCTACCTAAGTGATCCGTGACGGTCGCGTTGCCGCCTAAACTTGCGTGGTTGTCTACGCCCGTGGTCTTGGCAAACACGCCGCTGCCCGTGCCGCCGTAGCCTCCACCCGACCCGTCGCCAACCGGAGGTTCGTCTCCCCCACCGCCGCCGGAGCCGCTGACTAGAGAGACGGTCTTGACGCGGCCCCACGCATCGTAGGTGAACGCCTTGTCGCCTGCACGAAGCACTTTGCCCGATGGCGCATCATGAACAATGGGGCTAAGACCGGGAAGACCACCGGCGGCGGGAGCACTCAGAAGCAGGTTATCCGCATCGTAGACCCAGGCAGGTTGAGAGAAGCCTGCCTGAGGAAAAAGTATTAGCAGAAAAAAGAAGAACAGTAATTGATCAAAGTTCTTCCTAGAATCATTCGTCATACGGAATATTTTTGTCATCGTACCCTATTAGCAAAAATCTTTTATTGATTTCATCTTGAAAATCATCATCAATATATGGATCCCAGTCAAATAAAATCTTTGTATAGTCATGCTTCATTTTTATGAGGTTAAAAATAGTGCTTCGTATCAATAATCTATAATCTTCCTTTTCTTTAACTTTATTGAATAAATCGCGGACAACAAAAATCACGTCACCATTTTGTATTTTTTCAATATAAAATTCTTTTTCTTTATTGGTCAGCGGAATTTCCTCATAATTACGTATCATTGCTTCCTCCATCTAACATGTCCATAGTTAGTAGTATGTACAGGGCGAAATCCCATTTTGACCATATGTTGTCCAGTTTTTGTCCCCATTGCTGCTGCTTCATTAGAAAACCCTTGTGCTTTTAAAGCTTTAAATTTTGTTAAATTATCACCAGCATAGTTACTAACTATGCCTTTAACATGATTTCCAAATTTATTAAGAG